>CBDUCC010000327.1:0-4655 GCA_965365555.1 uncultured Myxococcales bacterium
TTCGCTCCGCCCACGGCTTAGACCGACGCGGATGCGGAACGCGATGAGATCACAGCCTCGGTTTCGGGTCTGCTCGCCCTGCTCGGTATCGATCCGGACCCCGTCGCGAGTCGAGAGCACATCCTGCTCTCCAACCTGCTCTCCGATGCCTGGTCGCACGGGCGGACACTGGAGCTCTCGGACCTCGTGCGCGCGATCGCCGACCCACCGTTCTCTCGAGTCGGCGTGATGGACCTCGAGTCCTTCTACCCGGCTTCCGATCGCCAGAAGCTGGCCATGCGGATCAACGGCGTCCTGGCATCGCCTGGGTTCTCGGCCTGGCTCGAAGGGGAGCCGCTCGACGTTCAGTCCCTCCTCTTCGACGAGGGAGGCAAGCCACGGCTGAGCATTCTCTCCATCGCGCATCTGAGCGATGCCGAGCGAATGTTCTTCGTCAGCACCTTGTTGAGCCGGGTCGTATCCTGGATGCGCCGACAATCCGGAACCTCGAGTCTTCGGGCACTCCTGTACATGGACGAGGTCTTCGGCTTCCTGCCTCCGGTCGCGGAGCCGCCTTCCAAACGGCCGCTCCTCACGCTGCTCAAGCAGGCGCGCGCCTATGGGCTTGGGGTCGTACTGGCGACTCAGAATCCGGTGGATGTCGACTACAAAGCGCTGTCCAACTGCGGCACCTGGTTCCTCGGCAGGCTCCAGACCGAGCGCGACGTGGCGCGGGTGATCGAGGGCCTCGAAGGGGCCGCGTCCGCGGCAGGGCAGTCCCTCGACCGGAGCGAGATCGAGACCTTGCTAGCAGGCCTGAGGAGCCGGGTCTTTCTACTCCACAGCACGCAACAGGACGGCCACGTTCTCTTTCAGACCCGTTGGGCCATGTCCTATCTACGCGGCCCCATGACCCGACAGGAGATCCGTCGTTTGACCCCGCAACGGTTGGCGACCGAAGTCTCGTCGTCAGCCCCGAGCGCAGACGAGTCGGAACCAGGGGGGGCCGGGGATCGTCCGGTGCTTCCTCCTGGCATCGAGGAGGCCTTCGTCGATCATGGGCCGGGTGCCTACCGGCCTTTCATCACCGCGACCGTCATGCTTCACTATGTTCGGATCTCACACGGGCTCGATCGCTGGGTGGAGCGCCGGGTCGTCGCGCCGCTCGCGGAGTCTCCGGTCTGGGATGACGCGACCTTCCACGATCCACAGGACTTCGAGCTCAGCGACTCCGCGCCCGAGGCGGCTGAATTCGTCGCGCTTCCTCCGAAGTCCGTCGGAAAAGCGCGCTTTCGGACCTACGGCAAACAACTTCGCAACCATCTCTATCAGACCCAGCCGACGATCCTCTATCGCTGCAAATCACTCAAGCTATCGTCCAGACCGGATGAGACGAGATCTCAGTTCGCTTCTCGCGTACAGCTTGCGCATCGTGAGCAACGCGACGCCGCCGTCGAAACGATGCGCGCCCGCTTCGCTACCAAGGTTCAACGCTTGGAAGAGCGGGTTCGGCGTGCCGAGGCGCGCGTCGACCGTGAAAAGAGCCAGTACGACGAGCAGAAGCTCCAGGCGAGCATCTCGATGGGAGCCACGGTCTTGGGCGCGATCTTCGGTCGCGGAGGGATAGGCCGCGCGACGACTACGGCGCGCGGTGCGGGCCGAGTCGCGCGCGAGCGGCAGGACGTCCTACGCGCCGAAGATGCGCTCGAAGACCTTCGAAGGGATCAACGCAACCTCGAGATCGAGGTCGACGAAGAGATTCGAGCATTGCGCGCGGAGCAGGAGCGGCAGGAGCCCGAGATCGAGGAGATCGTCGTCCGGCCGCGCAAGTCCGACCTCGAGGTCACCGGGCTCAGCCTGCTGTGGATGCCGCGCTGATCGCTTCGAACGCCTCGCGCACCTCAGCGGGAGCTTCGACGAGCTCGATCAGCACACCCTCGCCTCCGATTGGCGCCGAATCGTTGCCTTTGGGGTGAATGAACGTGACCCGATGCCCGGCGGCTCCAGGTCGAATCCCGCCTGGGGTGAATCGCACTCCCTGCTCGCTCAGCCAAGACACGGCTGCGTCGATGTCGTCGACCCAGAGCCCAATGTGGTTGAGCGCCGGGGAGTCGACCCGCGGCTTCTTCTCGGGGTCGATCGGCTGCATGAGGTCGACCTCGACGGTAAATGGGCCCGAGCCCATCGTGACGATGTCTTCGTCGACGTTTTCTTTTTCGCTCTTGTAGTTGCCATGCGGGGTGAGACCGAGCGTCTCGACCCAGAGACGGCGAAGTGTGCTTTTGTCAGCCGCGCCGACCGCGACTTGCTGGATTCCGAGAACCTTGAATGGACGAGTGGTCATGCTGGCTTTTCTCCGAGTTCGCGAAGATACCCCGGTTGCCCGGCATGTCCACATGCGACAACCTCCGGCCGGTGAAGACCTCGCTCACAGGGATCAAGCCGACTCATTTGCCCCACCTCGGCAACTATCTCGGCGCCATTCGACCGGCCCTCTCGCTGGTGGCGCAATACCGTACGCTCTACTTCATCGCCGACTATCACGCGCTGACTTCCGTGCGCGACGCGGAGTCGCTACGCGGATACATTCGCGACGTCGCCGCGACCTGGCTCGCCTGCGGCCTCGATCCGGAGCGAACACTGCTCTACCGTCAATCCGACGTGCCACAGGTGTTCGAGCTCGCCTGGGTGTTGAGCTGTTTGCTCGCGACGGGACAGCTCGAACGCGGGCACGCGTACAAAGATGCCGTCGCGCGTGGCGAGTCGCCAAGTGCTGGTCTCTTCAACTATCCGGTGTTGATGGCGGCCGATATTCTTCTTTACGACACCGATGTCGTGCCGGTCGGCAAAGACCAGAAACAGCATCTCGAGCTCACCCGTGACGTAGCCATGCGGCTCAACCACCTCTACGGCGAGGGAACACTGGTGGTTCCCGAGGCTCTGATCAGCGAGGCGCCGTTGGTTCCGGGTACCGACGGAGAGAAGATGAGCAAGAGCCGCGGAAACGGCATACCGCTCTTCGCGCCTCCGAAACGGCTTCGAAAAGTGATCATGGGCATCAAGACCACGTCCGAGGCCCTCGAAGATCCGAAGGTGGCCGAGGGGGCCACCGTGTACGAGCTCTATGGCCTGGTCGCCCCAGAACGTGCACCGGAAATGAAGAAGAAGCTCGAAGCTGGCGGGTATGGATGGGGCCATGCCAAGCAGGACCTCTACGAGGCGATCGAAGAGGAGCTCGGCCCCAAGCGGGAAGCCTATCTCGAGATTCGAGCGGATGAGCCAGGGCTCGACGCGCTGCTTCACGAAGGCGCGGACAAAGCGCGCGCGATCGCGAACCGGACCATGGCTCGCGTTCGAAGCGCGGTTGGGATCGAGTGATCTAGTAGACGCTGTTCCACTGGGCGTCGTCTTCGAACCTCTCCGGTGCCGCCTCGTTCGAGCTGGGCGAGGCGGCCGCCTGGCTGCCCTCCGGGATCATCAGGAGTCCGGGGTGCCCGCTCTCCACCGACTCGCTCGTCAGCAGGAAGGTTTGCTTGTGCTTCTGCCAGGTCTGACGGATTACCGTGTTGGCCAGGACCATCGTGCTCTGGTCGTACCAACGCACCGCGATTCTGGAGAATGCGCCTGCGCCTTCCTCGTCGGTCTCGGGACTCATCCCGAGGATCTCGGTATCCGCGATCTGGATGTCTCGACCCCAGCGGATGTGGGATGCCTGAAACTGCGGCCGAAAACCCGGCGCGACATAGCCGCTCGCCACGTCCATGCGTCCCCAGCGCGCGCCTTCGTTGAGCTCGATCACCGCGTCTCGCATCCGCGTTTCCGGGCTGAGGTTCTGAAGCAAGCAGCCGGAAAGAGCGACCAGGAGCGTCGCCCAGCAGAATCGTTTGGCCATGTCCGGACGCTAGGCCCGTCCGGCGTCCGAGGGCAACTATTTGGCCGTGCGGGTTCTGCTGCGGGCGAGACGGGATCGTGCGGTCTTGTTTCCGGGGTCGACCTCTAGCGCCCTACGCCATGCAGCGCGCGCCTGGCCGTCATTGCCCTGGAGCTTGAGCGCATCTCCGTAGAGGATGTGATACTGGGGCCGTTTCGAACGTTTCCGTACGGCCTTCTTCGCCCACTTCGCGGCGCGATCCCCGTCTTTTCGCGCGAGATAGAGGCGAGCATAGCCCGCCATCGCCTGCGGGTTTTTGGGGTCCAGCTCCCAGGCGCGGTCGAGTGTCGCCTCCGCCCGGTCGAGTTGACCGCCACGAATCAGCGGCAAGGCGCGATGCACGAGGACGTCCGAGGCCCTGGCCGGGTCGCGCGGCAGATCCTGTGTTGGGATCGCAGGCGGCGCCGCGGCGCGTTCTTGGGGCTCGTCGGACCGCTCCGCGTCCGGCGTGGATTCGGCCGGCGTTGCTGCGGGCGCTGCCTTGGCGGCCTCCGGCTCCTCGTCCATCTCTGCGGCCGGGGCCTCGGCGACCATAGCGGTCGGCTCCGGCGTCCGAACGGCACGCCGTCGTCGTCTCGATCGACCAGGAGGACCTCCCCCGATGCGTGAGCCTGAGCGTCCTTCTGCAAGGTGGGAGCGGGGACGAAAGACGTGAGGAGGAGGAGGAGCATCGCTTCGGCGCCGCATTCAAGGTCTGGTGGGACATCCAGCCTGAATCGCCTACTGACGGTAGCGGCCGCACGCG
>CBDUCC010000328.1:0-4653 GCA_965365555.1 uncultured Myxococcales bacterium
GGTACCGATGAAGCAGTCGACGCCGGGCGTTCCCAAGTAGGGTGGCGCTGTCACGATGTTCGATCCGCCCGGGCAATTCGCGACGGTACACTGGGCCTCCGCCGTCACGCTCGATAGAAGAAGGCCGCCGAAAGCCAGCCAAGTAAGGATTCCAAAGCGTGTTTTCATCGTCTCCCCAACGCCACGGTCGCCGAAGCATGCCACTTTCGGGGCGTGACGTCACGGTTCATTGCGGTCTCGCCGTGAGTGGGTTTAGGATCGGAGCGTGGCTCGCTCTTCGCGCGGGAATTGGCTCACGATTCCGACCCGCATCGTTCTCGGGTATGTCGTCGTGCTCGTCGCCTTCGGCGTCGTCGGCGGATTGAGCTTCATCCAGCATCAGCGAACCTCGGAGACCCTGGGCCTGCTCGAGGAGGGCTATCTGCCTCTGGCGTTGACCCTGAGTCAGGCGAAGGCCACCCAGAGCGTCTACGCGAATCTGGTCGAGCGGGCGCTCGAATCCGAGCGGAGCACGCCGACGAAGACCTGGCTGACCGCGGCACTGAAGATTCGTCCTACGACCCTCAAGCGAGCGTTCGATGGGGTCGAGCGCGCGGAGAGGCTTGCCGAAGAGGTCGGGCAGTCGGCCCCGCTTCGCTCGGTGCGAAGAGAGCTCGAAGCGATCGGGCGCGCCTACGAGCAGATCGATCAACAGTACGAACTCCTGTTCGCCACGATGGAAGAGGACGGGGAGGAAGCCAAAGCGGCTGCCGCCGCGCTCCTGTCGCGACTTCGCAGCACCGAACAGCGGATCGAGCGAAACTACGACCGGGCCTCGCAAAGCGTGCAGCAGCGCATCTCGCGGACGAGCGCGCTTGCCGCGGCGCAGTCCGAGCGGGCCACCTTTTTGTTGGGCCTTCTCGGGCTTCTCGCCTTGCTGGTTGGGATTGCGGTGACGTTCCTGTCCCAGCGGCTTCTTCGACCGATTCCGCTCCTTCACCAACGCGTGGCCGCGGTGGCGCGCGGCGACCTTTCGAGTGCGGTGGACATCAAGCGTGACGACGAGCTCGGTCAGCTCGTCGCGGAGTTCGAGCGAATGGTTCGAGCGCTTGCTGCGCGCGATCAGAGCCTCCGGGAGGCCACGCTGGCCGAGCAGCGCCTTCAACGGATGCAGGTTCAGATCGTGGAGGCGCTTCGGGCGGCCATCGTGGTCGTCGACCGAGACCGAGTCATCAAGACCACCAATCCTGCCGCGGACCAGATCCTCGGAGTGACGGCACGGGAGGTCGGCGCCTCCATCGACGACACATCCTTGCTTCGGCGTCTGCCAGCCCTTGGCCGCGCACTCGATGAGGTCGCTGAGGGTGGGGCGGCGACGACGCTCGAAGGCGAGCGAGTGTCTGGGTTCAGCGAGCGCCTGGTCGATGTCCTCGTGACGCCCTTCGGCGAAGAGGCCGAAGAGGGAGGGGTCCGGGGCGTGTTGGTGGTGGCCGACGACGTATCCGATGCCGTGGCGACCAAATCGCGACTGATCCAAACGGAGCGCCTGGCGGCGATCGGCCGCATGGCGGCGCACGTGACGCACGAGGTTCGTAATCCTCTTTCCAGCATCGGGCTCAACGTAGACATGCTCGGTGATGAGGTTCGAGATGCCGGGCCGGAAACCAAGCGCCTGCTCGAATCGATCCAACAAGAGCTCGAGAGGCTCGAGAGCATCACCGAAGAGTACCTTCGACTTGCCCGGTTGCCCGAGCCGCAACTCACGCCCGACGACCCGACCCATCTCTTGCGCGATCTCGTCGAGTTCGTGCGCCGAGAGATGACTGCATCCGGGGTCGAGCTTCAGGTGGACCTCGGTTCGCAGCTTCCCGCGGTCGCCATGGACGAGCCTCAGCTACGACAGGCGCTCCTCAATCTGCTTCGCAATGCTCGTGAGGCGATGCCCGACGGCGGTGTCGCCAAGCTCGAGGCCACGCGTTACGACGCCGGAGTCAGGATTCAGGTGCATGACGAGGGCGCCGGGATCGGCGAGGAAGACCGCGAGCACGTATTCGATCTATTCTACACGACCAAGGAGCGAGGAACGGGCCTCGGGTTGCCGCTTACCCAGCAGATCGTCGTGGCGCATGGTGGCCGCATCGACTGCAAGCCGAGGCACCCCGACGGGACGAGCTTCGAGATTTGGTTGCCCGCCGCCGCACGAGCGACTAGTGGTTCGCCCGTGCGGAGAGTTGGATGAGTAGAGCAGACGGACGTTCCTACGACGCGCTTAGGCCGGTCACGATCGACACCAGCGTGCAGCGAAACCCGGAGGGATCGGTTCTGTACCGTTGTGGTGCGACGACCGTGCTGATCGCGGCCTCGGTGTCCCAAGGCGTGCCGGACTGGATGCGCGATACCGGACGTGGATGGCTTACCGCCGAGTATGCGATGCACCCGCGCGCAAACCCCGAGCGCAAGCGTCGTGACCGGCAAAAGGGCCGCATCGACGGTCGCAGCTCCGAGATTCAGCGTCTGATTGGGCGCGCGCTCCGCGCGTCGATCGACTTCGAGAAGCTCGGTGAGCGGATGATCACGGTGGACTGCGACGTGCTCGACGCCGATGGGGGTACACGGACCGCCTCGATCACGGGTGGGATGGTCGCCCTGGCGATTGCGCTCGATCGCTTACGCGCGACAGGGCTGGTCAAAAAGGGCGTACTTCGCGAGCCGATCGCCGCCATCAGTGTGGGTCTCGTCGACGATCGACCGATGCTCGACCTCTGCTACACGGAGGACCGTGATGCCGAGGTGGACCTCAACATCGTCGGCACGCCGTCCGGTTCGGTCGTGGAGGTTCAGGGAACCGCTGAGGGAGCCCCGATTCCGCGCGAGAAGCTCGATCAGATGATCGATATGGCGCTCGAGTCGCTGCCCGAGCTTGCAGCGGAGCAGAAGCGAACGCTCGCAACACTCGAGATCGACATCGACCGCCTCTTGCCCTGATGCGCATTCTGATTGCCACGATGAATGAAGGGAAGCTTCGCGAGTACGAGCGCCTGCTGGCCGACGTGCCGGACCTCGAGCTCGAGACCATGGCTTCGCTCGATCTCCGGATCGAGGTCGACGAGGATCAGGGCACCTTCGAAGGCAATGCGCGCAAAAAGGCGACCGAGATTGCGGCCGCCGCCGGCGTGGTTTGCCTTGCCGACGACAGTGGCCTCGAGGTCGACGCGCTTGGCGGTCGGCCCGGGGTCTATTCGGCTCGCTACTCGGGCCTGGGGGCGACGGACGCCCGGAACAACTCGAAGCTGCTCCAAGAGCTCGCGAACGTCCCCGCCGCACGCCGTACGGCGCGCTTTCGTTGCGCTATTGCTGTCGTCGATACGAACGGTGAGGTGCTCGCTGAGACCGAGGGAGCCTGCGAAGGACGAATCGCTCCTGAGCCGCGCGGCAACCACGGATTCGGGTACGACCCGCTCTTCGTGCCGGATGGATACGAGCAAACGATGGCGGAGCTCGGTCCAAAGACCAAGAACGCGATCAGTCACCGCGCCAAGGCCGCGGCGGCGCTCGTGCCGGCGCTCCGAAAACTTGGCTAGTGCGCGGCGCGATGCCGCTTTCGCGGCATCCCCTTCGGCCTGGCCTTCCGAGGCCTGCGCTCGTTGCGTGGGCGACGTTCCCTGCGAGGGGCCTGCGCGTCGTCGCTGACGCGCCTCGGCGTTCCCTGCGTGCGCTCGGCTTCTCGTCTGAGAAGGAGGGCGACGAGCTCTTGCGGGGAGTGCTCTTCGAGCAGTCGTTGGGCGAGGCTCCGGGAGCGCCCATCGATCTCGCTCATCGCGAGGTCGCGGAGAAAGCTCTCGCCCAATCGCGCGTCCGCGGCCGCAAAGATCTCTCTCGGCGTCGGGATCGTGGCCAGGCGAGCTTCGACGCGTGCGCCGCGGAGCAGACGTTTGACCCGAAACTCCGCCCTGGAGGCTGCAAAGATCATGTTGGTTCCGCGACGGCCTGCGCGACCGGTTCGGCCGCTCCGGTGGGTGAAAACCTCGGCGTTGTCCGGAAGATCGACTTGGATCACGCGGCCAATGTCCTGCACGTCGAGCCCGCGCGCGGCCACATCGGTCGCGACGAGGTAGCGGATCGCGCCACTTCGAAACTGGGTGAATACGGCGGTGCGCTCTCGCTGCGTCATCTCGCCATTGAGCGCTCGTGCGGCAAGTCCAGCCGCGCAGAGCTCGTCGGCCAAACGAACGGTCTCGGTGCGGGTTCGAACGAACAGCAGGGTCTTGTCTTCGGGGTAGCGTAGAAGAACGTTGATCGCTGCATCGAAGCGATCGGCTTGGCGCACGCGCATCACGACGTGCTCGATGTCCAAGTTGGCTTGGCCGAGCTCGGTTCCCTGCACCGAGACGGCGTCCTTCTGAAGACGATTGGCGAGCTTGAGGACCTCCCGGGGAAAGGTCGCGGACACCAGGTGCGTGCGGCGTTCGGCGGGCGCATAGCCAAGAATGCCATCGAGCTCTTCCTCGAAGTTCATGTCGAGCATCTCGTCCGCTTCGTCGAGCGCGATGGTCTCGAGCCGATCGAGCTTCATCGCCCCGGCGCGCAGATGATCGAGAAGGCGTCCTGGGGTGCCGATCACCACCTGGGGGCGCTTCTGAAGCCCAGTGCGTTCTTGCATCACGCTGGTGCCGC
>CBDUCC010000329.1:0-4652 GCA_965365555.1 uncultured Myxococcales bacterium
CGTCGCGAAGAGTCACGGACATTCCGTTCTGACGCTTGAAAGCACCGGTGGAGACGACCAGATCGCCCGAGCCGAGGCCGGACGACACGGCCACGAGGTCCCCGCGGCGCTCTCCGAGACGCACGAAGCGCTGTTCGACCGTATATTGTTGCGGGTTGGTGTCGGGCGTGGGCTCCTGGAGGACGTACACGGAGTCGCCGTATGGGGCGAAAAGCACGGAGCTCGACGGGACGACGAGCAACTCTCGAACCTCGGGGCGTCGAACCACCACGTCGACGAACATCCCTGTCCGCAGCTCACCCCCCGGGTTCTCGATCAAGGCCCGCACCTTGAAGTTCCGGGTGCTGATGTCGACTTGGGCATCGACCACATCGACAGTCCCTTCCCAGACCTTGCCTGGAAAGGCGTCGGTCTCAACGCTGACCGGATGGCCCTCCTTCACCTGAGATAGAGCCTGTTGCGGAAGGGAGAACTCCGCATAGATCGGGTCGGCCGACTGAAGCGACACGATCGGAGCGCCCGGCTGAAGAACTTCCCCGAGATTCACTTGACGGATGCCAAGGCGCCCCGAGAACGGTGCGCGGATCGTCTTCTTGGCGATGACCGCCTCGACGTTGGCCACGTTGGCTGCCGCCCGCGTGGATTCGGCAGCGGTCGCATCGACCTCGGCCTGGCTGACTGCGCCGGCTGGCGGGAGGTTCTTCCGGCGTTGCAGCTCGGCCTTCGCGAGCCGGGCGCTTGCGACCGCGGAGGCTAGCTGGGCTCGCTCGACCGAGGTATCGAGTCGCAGAAGGAGGTCTCCCTTCTCCACGGTTTGCCCCGATTCGAACGCGATCTTTCGAACCGTACCCGGGACCTCGGTCGAGACTGTGACGCCTTGCACGGCAACGAGGGAACCCACAGCCGTGAGCTCCGAGCGCCACTCGACCGACTCGACCTTGGCAGCTGTCACGGCTTGAGCCGGGGCGACGACCGACTCACCGGCCTCGATCATCGAGGCGATCTGGGCGCCCTTGATCCCTCCAAGCACCAAGACGACGAGCAAGACGGTGCCGAGAGCGATGAGTACGGGTTTCTTATTGTTCTTCATGGCGGGGGACGCCGCTCTGCGGGGTAAGCGCTCTCTAGCGCCCGCACAGGCGTTCGCAAACCTCGGCGAACCGGAGCGATGGTAGCCGCGTGGGGCCTCGTGCCTCCCTATGAATCGGCGCCGAAGTCCTTTCGGAGGGATTCGGCATCCCAACCGGTGTCACCGCGATCGTCCCGGTCCTCGAGGTCCTGAAGCAGCGTCGACTCGAGGAGCTGCATCTGCTCGCGAGCGACCGTGATGTATTGATGGCCGTCGTTCTGCATGCCTGCGAGCGCACGAAGCGACGTTTCGTCGTGGCGACGGAACCGTTGGGCGGCGCGATGCGCTCGATGAGCGCGTGTGCCCAGCGCTTCGAGGGCGTCTACGCCCATTCGGAGGGAGGTGTCGAAGGTCTCGCGGTACACCTGCTCGATCCCCTCCTCGATGAGCTCGTACGCTTCGCGGCGTCCTCGCGCCCGAACGAGAAGCCGTAGGTTCGGGAACTGTGCGCGAATCGTCTCGAGCATCTCCATCGTCTTGTCGTGATCGTCGATCGCAACCAGCATGACTTTCGCGTGTTCCGCGCCGGCGGATCGAAGTAGATCCATCCGGCCTGCGTCTCCGTAGAAGACCTTGAGACCAAACTTTCGAAGCGTCTCCACGTGGTCGGAGTCGAACTCGAGCACGGTCGCCGAGACGCCATTGGCGCGGAGAAACCGTCCGACGATCCCTCCAACGCGACCGAAGCCCGCGATGATCACCGCGTTCTGCTCCTCGATGACGTCCGCGCTGCGACTCTCCCGCTCGCGCGTTCCGAAACGGGGCTGTAGCAACTTCTCGTTGAAGAGCATCAAGAGCGGTGTGGCGGCCATGCTGATCGCGACCGCGGCGATGAGCCGCTGTGTGGTCGCGGCGTCGAGTACTCCCTGCTGTGAAGCGAAGGAGAACAGCACGAAGGCGAACTCACCGCCTTGCGCGAGCGAGAACGAGAAGAGCAGGCTCTGGTCCTGACCCATCCCGAAGAGGCGACCGATGCCAAGCAGTACCAGAAGCTTCACGGAGATGAGCGCTCCGACGATGGCCGTGATCGACCCGGGCTCGGCCATGATCAGAGCAAAGTCGACTGACGCACCGACTGCAATGAAGAACACGCCAAGAAGGAGACCTTTGAACGGCTCGATGTCCGCCTCGAGCTCGTGACGGTACTCGCTCTCGGCGAGAACGACTCCCGCCAGGAACGTGCCGAGCGCAGGGCTCAGTCCGACCTGAGTCATCAGGAGGGCGATCCCGATGACGAGGAGAAGCCCCGCTGCCGTGAAGATCTCGGCCTGGCGGGTCTTCGCGATGAACCGAAACACCGGGCGTATGAGATAGCGACCACCTATGACGATCGCGGCCACCGCGAGGAGCACGGAAAGGGTCTGCCCCCATGCAGGCAACCCATCGACCAAGGTGCCTCCATGAGCGTCGTGCGCGGCAACATCCGCAACGGGTCCGACAGCCAGGAGGGGCAGCACGGCCAACATGGGAATGACTGCAATGTCTTGAAAGAGCAGTACTGCGAACGCGCTCTGGCCGCCGTCGGTGTTGATCAGTCCCTTCTCGGCGAGGGTTTGCAGAAC
Source organism: uncultured Myxococcales bacterium (assembly GCA_965365555.1). Lineage (GTDB taxonomy): Bacteria > Myxococcota_A > Polyangia > Polyangiales > Houyiibacteriaceae > SG8-38. The sequence goes on from CBDUCC010000329.1 coordinate 2,692, forward strand.
GATCGCCGTCGAGGAGAGCGCGAGAATGAGGCCGACCGCGATCGACTCGTTCCATGCAAGGCCGGCCATCGCTGCGATCGTCGCGATGATGGCAGCGCTCAACGTGACTTGGAGACCGCCCATGCCGAGAATCGGTCCGCGCATCCGCCAAAGCAGCGCCGGTTGGAGCTCGAGCCCGATGAGGAAGAGCATCATCACGACGCCGAACTCGGCAAAGTGCATGACATCCTGACCCTCCTCACCGATCAGCCCGAAGCCGAAGGGGCCGATCACCATGCCGGCGATCAGGTAACCGAGAACAGAGCCTAGGCCGAGGCGCTTAGCGAGCGGAACGGCGATGACCGCGGCGGCGAGATAGACGAAGGCGTGAAAGAAGAATCCCTGCCCGTGCATCTGTCAGCTCTCTTTTCCGGCACGAGGCTCGCCGCGGGTGAGTCGTGCCAACAAGTCTCGATACCGTGACGCGTGCTGAAGCACCTCGTCGGACGCCATCGCGTGGGTGCCATAGACGATGAACGGATCGAGGTAGAGCATCCCGCAAAGGCGGGCCGTCTGCTCGATGGGTCGAAGCAGGTCGGGGATCGAGTAGCGATTGTAGCCGCCCGGCTGATAGGCCGTTGCCCGGCCGCCCGTCGTGATGGCACTCATCAGCGCCTTGCCGCGAAGTGCGTTGCCATCATGGCCGTACGCCCAGCCATGTTCGAGAACGAGGTCTTCCCACTGCTTGACGAGCGCGGGCGTGCTGTACCAGTAGAACGGATGCTGCAAGACGACGACGTCGTGCTCCAACAGAAGCGTTTGCTCTCGGTCGACGTCGACGTCGAAGTCCGGGTAAGCCTGGTAGAGATCGTGAAAGGTGACACCGTCGATTGCGTCGATGCCCTCGATCATCAGCCGATTGACCCGAGACTTCTCGAGCGCGGGATGGGCGAAGAGGACCAGGACGCGCTGTGACGCGGAGCTGGAATTATCGTTGAGGAGGTCAGCCATCACGGAGAATCGGCCCATACTCTAGAGCCTCGCGAACCGTGCGAAACAACTGCTCGTGCAGCCAGCGAAAAGAAGCTCAGGCCGCGCGGGTCCGGTTTCGAAACTCCAAGTCTTTGAAAACGTGAGTGTTTGGCGAGGCAGACCGAACCCTATTCGTTGGACTTGGTGGGAGGGCAGCCGTACCCTCCCGGCCCATGAGGCGATTGGGTTGGGCATGGGTCGCGCTCGGGGTCCTCGCAGGCTGCACCACGCCCTCGGGCCAAACCGTTTCGGATGACTCGTTCTCGGTGGACGTCTTCGCCGACCCGCCCGCCGAGTTCGGCCCACAGGCGCGATGGTGGTGGCCCGGCGGAAGCGTCGAGGATGACCGGCTTCGCGAGCAGCTTCGTGAGTTCGCAGAGCTTGGCTACAGCGCCGTCGAGATCCAGCCGTTCACGGCGACCCTCACCAACGCCGACCTCGCCGGCGATTCCACAATCCGGACCGCCGGAAACGCGTCGTTTCTCGGTCATCTTCAAAGCGCAGGATGCGCGGCTCGAGACCTCGGCCTCGATTGGGACCTCACGCTCGGAAGCGGTTGGTCGACCGGGGGGCCAGAGGTCGGCGATGACGGCGCGAGGCAGTTGATCGCGGCGGAGCTGACACTGAGCGGGCCGATGAACTACCAGGGGCCTCTCCCCGAGGCCGAGCCTCCGGCTTGGATCACGGGGACCAATCAAGTGCTTCCGGCGATCGATGGGTTCGACGAGGAGACGGTGCTCGTCAGTGTCGTTGCGGCCGAGGTGCTCGACGAGAATGGAACCGCGCCGTCGCTCTTGGGGAACGTGGTCGACCTCGAAAGCTATGTCGACGGTGCGACGCTCGACTGGAGCGTGCCGGCGGGTATCCACCGCGTCTTCGCGATCTACGAGGACATCTCGGAGCGCAAACAGCGGGAGGAGAAGCCGTTCGCGATCCTCGTCGCCATCGCC
>CBDUCC010000330.1:0-4648 GCA_965365555.1 uncultured Myxococcales bacterium
ATTGGGAAGCGGCCCTTCATCGCACGGCCCCCCGTACTCCAGCGGCCGGGTGCAGCGCCAGCGATCTCCAGCCAGATACGGCTTGCACTCATGCGTAGTTCGACAGCGGCCCTTGCGATCGGGGCTCGCGTGTCCGAGATGATCGGCTAAAGGAGCGTCATGAGTCACCGTCTTCTGATCATTGGGAGCGGCCCCGCCGCCCACACCGCGGCTATCTACGCGGCACGCGCCGAGCTGAAACCCGTGCTTTTCGAGGGGTTCCTTGCAGGCGGTATCGCCGCCGGCGGCCAGCTCACCACCACGACCGACGTCGAGAATTTTCCAGGCTTCCCCGAGGGGATCATGGGGCCGGATTTGATGGACCGGCTTCGCGCTCAGTCGGAGCGTTTCGGCACGACGATCTACACCGAAACCGTCAACGAGATCGATCTTTCGAGCCGGCCGTTCAAGTTCAAAGCCGATGCGCAAGAGGGGTCTGCAGACGCCGTCATCATCGCCACCGGCGCTACGGCAAAGCGTCTCGACATTCCCGGCGCGAACGACGGACAGCTTTGGCAGCGTGGCATCTCGGCATGTGCGGTGTGCGATGGCGCCCTGCCCGCTTTTCGAGATCAGCCGCTCGCCGTCATCGGCGGAGGCGACTCGGCGGTCGAGGAAGCTTCGTTCCTCGCGAAGTACGGCTCGAAGGTGTATCTGATCCACCGACGCGACGAGCTGCGTGCCTCGAAGATCATGCAGCAAAGAGCGTTCGACCATCCAAAGCTCGACATCCTCTGGTCTCAGGTGGTGACGGAAGCCAAGGGCGGCGATTTCCTCGAGGCGATCACGGTCAAGGATCTCAAGACGGGGCAGGAACGCGACATTCCGGTCGCCGGTCTGTTCTTCGCGATTGGCCACATTCCAAACACGGGGTTCCTTGACGGCCAACTCGAGACCGATGACCAGGGGTATCTGATCACGAAGCCCGACTCGACCCAAACCAACGTGCCCGGCGTGTTCGCAGCGGGCGACGTTCAGGACAAGAAGTGGCGGCAGGCGATCACCGCGGCTGGGACGGGCTGCATGGCCGCGCTCGAGGCCGAGCACTTCCTCTCGGCCTGAGGGCTGATCCGCGATTCGAGTCAGGAGTCGAGTCCGGACCCGGCCCCGTTCCCCTTGCCGGGTCCGTTCCCGTTTTTACGGGCCCGCCGCTCTTGCTTCTTTCGGACGGCCTCGGCGCGCCGTTCTTTGGTCTTCGGCGAGGGACGACGGCCGGGATGAGCGGGCTGCTCTCCGTGGTGCTCGTCGAATGCGCCGGGCTGCTCGCCTAGCTCAAAAAAGGCGACCTCCCGCTTGGCGCGCTCGCCAACGCGCAGAGGGACGACGGCGGCGCCGACACCGGCCCCGACGTACACGGCCCCCCGAGGGTCGTCGACACCCCTCGACCCGTAGAGCCCGTGCACGTACTTGTGGCCAGCCAGCTTCCCGACCGAGAGCTCGTGAAGCCGGGCCACCGTGATTTGACCGGCATGCGTGTGCCCCGAAAAGACGAGCGGAACCCCCGCCTCCCAGAGCCCATCGGCTTCTTCACCGATGTGCGAGAGCCCAATGACGGGCAGGTCGGAGCGCAACCCCTTGAGCGCCTCTCGTCGATCGGCGTGCCCGGTATAGGCGTCGTCGAGCCCGAGGATCTGAAGTCGCTGATGGCCCACTTCGACGACGGTGTGCGCATTGTCGAGCACCTCGGCACCAGCGCGCTGGAGTGCCTTGCGAACCGGCTCCGCGCCGGCCCAATGGTCATGATTGCCGAGAGTGGCGAATACGGGAGCGTCGATTTTGCTGACGACATCTCTGAGGTCGTCGAGATAGACCTGGCTGTGACAGACGAAGTCACCGGTGATGACGACGACGTCGGGCTTCCCCGCATTGGTCATCGAAACCGCATCGTACTGCACGGCCATCGGTGTGACCCGCCCGACGTGCAGGTCGGTGAGGTGCGCGACCCGCAGGCCCTCCAGGTGCTCGAGGAAGCACTCCGGCCCCGCGAACCGACGAATTCGAAAACGGCGCGACGCATCGTGCCAGGGATCACGCTCTCGCAAGAGCTTCTTTCGAAACCTGCGGAGTCCCTCGATGGTCGCGTTTCGCCCCATTCAAATCACTCTAATCATTCGTCTCAGTGGCCGCACGAGCCGCGATCGGGTCGCTTTCGGGTCAGCCTCGAAACGGGAACGTCGGGGCCGGACGAGTTTGCCTTGCGACCACGCAGACGCCAAACGACGTAGACGCCCGCACCGACGACGACCAATCCTGCCATGATTTCCTGCCACAGCATCGACAAACCTCAGTTGAATCCGAGAAGCTGACCGCCCTGGTAGACGATGAAGGAGGCCAGGTAGGCCAGTGCGGTCATGTAGGTGAAGAGAAACGCGGGCCACTTCCAGGAGCCCGACTCCTTCTTGACTACGGCGATTGTGCTCATGCATTGGCAGGCCAGCAAGAAGAAGATCATGAGGGAAACCCCGCTGAGCGGAGTCATCACCGGAGTCCCATCGGAGTGTTTGGCCTCCCGAAGCGCCTGCCGGAGGGGCTTGGTCTCCTCGTCGGCCTCTCCGATGCCGAACACGACGCCCAGGGTGGAGACGAATACCTCGCGGGCGGCAAACGCGCCGATGATCCCGACCCCGAGTTGCCAATCGAACCCGATGGGTCGAAGCGCCGGCTCGATGGCGTGGCCGAACCGGCCCCCGAGGCTCTGTTCGAGCTGATCCCTGGCCTCCTGACCATCGAGGATGCGAAGTGCTTCGGCTTCCTCGGCTCCGGGCATGGCGAGTCGCTCGATTCGCTCGCGTTCGCTCTCGTAGTGGGCGGCGACTTCATTCGACTTGGGAAACGAGAGAAACGCCCACAGCAAGATCGTCATGGCCAAGATGATCGTGCCCGCATCGACGAGGAAGACCCGGAGCCGTCGCCATGCGTTGATCCATAAAATGCGCCCCGACGGCCAACGGTAGGGCGGCAGCTCGAGCACGAAGCTGGGCGTCGGTCCGGGAAGCACGGTGCGTCGAATGGCGGCGGCGGCAGCGAGTGTGACGAGCACCGAGAGGGCGTACATCGAAAACAGCGCGACAGCGCCGGCGCTGAACGGGCCAAAGGTCTGGCCGGCGAACACAGTCCCGACCACCAAGATGTAGATCGGAAGTCGGGCGCTGCAGGACATCAACGGCAACGCCAACATCGTGACCAGGCGGTCGCGCCGACGCTCGATGGTTCGCGTTCCCATGACCGCAGGCACGGCACAGGCGAAGCCGGAGAGAAGCGGGACGAAGGCTTTGCCGTGCAGTCCGACCGCCTTCATTGGCCGATCGATGACGAAGGCGACGCGGGCGAGATATCCGGAGTCTTCGAGGAATCCGATGAAGAGAAAGAGCATGAGGATCTGTGGGGCGAAAACGATCACGTTACCGACGCCGGCAATGATGCCCTCCACGACGAGGTCGCGAAGCACGCCAGCCGGAACGAGAGCGCTCGCCTGCTCTTGCAAAAAGAGCGTGGCCCTCTCGATCATCTCCATGAAGGGTTCCGCACCGGCAAAAAGTGCCTCGAAAATGGCGAACATGATCGCGGAAAACACCACGATTCCGACGAGCGGATGCGTGAGGAAGCGGTCGATCCGTTCGCTCAGAGGGGCCGCCGCGGGAGCTGTAGGAGAGGCCTCGGTGACGGCGGCATCGACCCATCGATAGCGTGCTGAGACGATCTCGAGGTCCTGGTTGCGACCTTCCTCCACGGCTCTGTCGTGGATTCGGCGAACCGCAGTGCGGACCTTCGTCGGTATGCCGATCAGACGGTCGTCACCGAGCGAGAGCATGCACCACAGAGCAGAAGCCCGAAGCTCCGCTGGGCCGGCATCGGGCCGCCAGGATGCGACGACGGGACCGAGCTCCTCGACGTCCCGTTCGATCGCGTCGGGGTACGCGATCCCTGGGCTCGTCGAAGCCGAATCCTTCAGAACCGATTCGAGCGCGGCGCGCAGCTCGGGAAGCCCCCGTCGCTTGGTCGCGACCACGGGAATCACGGGGGCGCCGAGTCGTTCAGATAGGCGAGCCGCATCGATTCGGAGACCGATCTGCTCGGCTGCATCCATCATGTTGAGAGCCACGACGACCGGGACGCCGGACTCGACGAGCTGCAGCGTCAGGTAGAGCCCGCGCTGTAGCGTCGTCGCATCGACCACGCAGACGACGGCCCGGGTCTGCGGCTCGAGCAAGGCGTTGACCGCCAACTGTTCCTCGGGCGAGCTCGCGGTGAGGCTGTACATACCCGGGATGTCGACCAGCTCGATCCGACCTTCGCCGAGCGTTAAGGAAGCCGTCGTTCGCTCGACGGTGACCCCGGGATAGTTCCCAACATGCGCGCTCCCTCCCGAAATCGCGTTGAACAACGTGCTCTTTCCGCAGTTCGGGTTTCCTGCGATCAGGACTTGCGGAACCGACGAGGTGCCGGTCACGCGCGCTCCCGAGCCAGGACCGAGATCCGAGCGGCGTCGCCGACCAGCTGAGGCGCCTGGCCGCTTCGGGGGCGGAGCCCTGGCGCAGCCTGGCCGTGCTGCAGCTGTGCGCGGGCTTCGATGCCTGCGACGACGGCGCGGCGGCCCGCGCCCGAGAGC
>CBDUCC010000331.1:0-4635 GCA_965365555.1 uncultured Myxococcales bacterium
TGGGCCTGCGATTGACGTAGGCGATCGCGGCATCGACGCTCGGCACCGAAATCACGGGCAAAATGGGGCCAAAGATCTCTTCCTGCATCACGGGGTGGTCCGGGCTGACGTCGCGAAGAATCGTCGGGGCCACGTATCGATCCGACGCGTCGCTGATCCCGCCGGTGGCGACCCTGGCCTGGTCGAGCAAGCGAGTGAGCCGGGCATGGTGACGGTGGTCGATGATGCGGGCAAAGTCGGGGCTTCGCTGCGGATCTTCTCCGTAGAGCGTGCGGACGGTCGACACGAGCCGATTGAGGAGCGCATCGTGCACCGAGTCGTGAACGAGAACATAATCGGGTGCAACGCAGGTCTGGCCGGCATTGAAGAACTTGCCGACGGCGATCCGTTGCGCGGCGCTGTCGAGGTCCGCGGTCTCGTCGACGATGCAAGGACTCTTTCCGCCGAGCTCGAGCGTGACCGGCGTCAGGTGCTTGGCTGCCGCCTCCATCACGATCCGACCGACGGTTCCGTTGCCTGTGTAGAAGATGTGGTCCCACTTCTCTCGGAGAAGCGCTGTCGTTTCGGGAACCCCTCCCTCGACGACCTGGACAGCGCGTCGATCGAGATAGCGAGGCACCCATTCGGCGAGCAGCGCTGAGGTGTTCGGCGCTACCTCCGACGGCTTGATGACGACGCAGTTTCCTGCGGCGAGCGCACCCACCAAGGGGAAGATGGCGGTCTGAAACGGGTAGTTCCACGGCGCGATGATCATCACGACACCGAGAGGCTCGCGATGAACGACACTGCGCCCGGGCATCGCGATCATCGCGGTCGGGACACGCTCGGGCTTCATCCATTGAGAAAGCCGCTTTCGAATGAAACGAATCTCGGACTTCACCGTGCCGATCTCGGACCCGTAGGCTTCCAGGGCCGGCTTTCGAAGATCGGAGTGGAGCGCGGCGAGGATCTCCGGCTCGCGTTCGTTCAAAAGATGCTCGAGCGCATCGAGCTGGGAGAGTCGCCACTCGAGGGGCTTGGTGGCCCCGGAGTCGAAGTAGGTCCGGAGCGCTGCCGAGACGGTGCTGGCCCGGATCCCGGCGGCGGATGAATCGTTGGGGATCAAATGTAGCTCTGGCATGCGAAAGGCTCCCTCGTAGACGCAAGCATGAGGAATTAAGCAGTGATTTTCAATGGTTCGAGCGCTAACGAAACACTTTGGAAACAAGGGCCGGATCGGTATAATCGGGCGGAGCGTGATCGTCTCTTCCCGTTGGAGATCCCCCCATGCAGATCAACGAACGACACTGGCAACCGCCTCAGAAGCCCGCGCCCTGGTGGGCCCATATCTTTCGCTGGTGGCTCTAGTCCGCCCTAGGCAGCCAAGCTGAGCTTCTTCGGCGTGCCCGCTGGCGCATCCGGCGTGGTGACCTCGCCCCGGTCCCGGCGGCGGCCTTCTTCGAGTACATGCTCGGGCACCTCCCGGATGTCCCAGACCAGTCCGATCCAACCGAGCATCTTGAGGACGTAATAGGTCACGTCGATTTCCCACCAGTAGAACCCGTTGCGGCAGGACGACTGGTAGTGATGGTGATTGTTGTGCCAGCCCTCGCCGAGCGTGAGGAGTGCCGTGACGAAGTTGTTGCGGCTATCGTCCGTGGTGTGGAAGCGCCGCTTGCCCCAGACGTGCGTCAACGAATTGATGAGGAAGGTGTTGTGCCAGAGCAACACGGTGCTGAGGAAAAACCCGATGAAGAGTCCGGGCCAGCCCGCGAGCAGAAAACAGGTGATCGCCAGGACGGTCGGTGGAACGGCCCAGTACTTGTTCAGCCAGCGGAGCTCGGGGTACTTCGCGAAGTCTCGGATCTTGTCCCAGCGGGTTTCTTCGGTGCCTGCAAAGAGCCAGCCGACGTGTGCGTGGAAGAAACCGTCTTGAACGGGCGAGTGAACGTCGCCCGGTTGGTCTGAAAGCTTGTGGTGGACCCGATGGTGTGCAGCCCACCAAAGAACGCCCTTCTGCGAGCTGCTCTGCGCAAGTAGCGCCAAGAGGAACTGAAATGGGCGGCTCGTCTTGTAGGTCCTGTGGGAGAAGTACCGGTGATAGCCAGCCGTGATCCCCCAGACCCGGACGAAGAGCAGCACGACACACAGAACCACGGCCTGCCAGGTCACGCCCGACCAAATCGCGCCGAGGACGGCCAGATGCGACAGGACGAAAGGCCAGGCCTTGATCCACCGCTGCAGAGTCGTTGGAACCGTTCCTGGCTCGATCTCGGAAACCGTTGTGCCCATGGAGCGAACGTAGTGCAGCGTCCCCCAAAGCACTGTCACCGTTCAGTCCAGGATTGTCATACTTGTGTAAAAGTCGACGGGACTACGACGCTACGAACTTGTAGCCGGCGCCCCGAACGGACAGGAAGTGTGCCGGGGTGCTGGGATCGTCCTCGAAGCGACGACGCAGTCGCGAGATGAAGTTGTCAACCGTCCGAGTATTCCCATAGTTTCGGAGCTTCCAAACACGCTCCAGCAACTCGGTCCGACTCAGCACCCGTCCCGCATTCTCGGCGAAGTATCGAAGCAGATCGAGCTCGAGCTGAGTGAGCTGGACCGCCTCGCCGCCCACCTTGACCTCGTGGGTATCGAAGTTGATCTCGGCATCTCCGAACGAGAGCGTCGTCGACTTGGTCTGCGTGCCGGTGTTCTGCTCCCATCGCTGTCGTCGAAGGACCGAGCGGACCCGGGCAAGGAGTTCGTTCAGCTCGAAAGGCTTGACCATGTAATCGTCGGCCCCGGCCTCGAGGCCAAGCACGCGATCCTCGGGCGAGGATCGGGCCGTGAGCATGATCACCGGAATGAAATTGCCTGCGTCGCGAAACTTCCTGCAGAGCTCGAAGCCGTTGACATCGGGAAGCATGACATCGAGCACGATCGCGTCGTAGCCGCTCGGATCGAGAAGGCGTTGGGCTGCCTCCTTCGCGTTCGCGGCGACGTCGACCCGGTAGCCTTCGAGCTCGAGGTTCAGCTTCAACCCCGTCGCCAAGTGTTCTTCGTCTTCGACGATGAGCAGGCGTTGCGCGTTGAGGTCGTTCATCATGTGCTCGTGATCGGAGACGTGGGCAGCTCGACGCGGATGGTCGTACCCTTGCCCGGCCCATCCGACATTGCTTGTACCTTCCCACCAAGCTGCTTGACCAGTGCCCATACGACGAAAAGGCCGAGTCCCGTCCCGCGACGCTCTCGGACCTCCGGATCCTCGACTCGGTAGAAGCGGTGAAAGACGCGCTTGAGGTTCTTCTTGTCGATTCCGATGCCCGCGTCCCGCACTTCGAGCGAGACGCGACGTTCGCTGTCTCTGCGACCCAAGACCTGGATTTGTGCGGGCCGCACCGAATACTTGGCCGCGTTGTCGATGAGGTTCTTCACGACGATGTCGAGCGCGGCGCGATCGGTACTCACGATCAGGTCGGACTCGACATCGATGACGACCTCATCGGCCGCCAGCTTGTGACGGACCCGAACCGCCTCTGCACAGTCTTCGCTGAGCTCGAGCAAAGAGACGTCACTGACGTTCAACATTCCCGCTCGTGCGTACGAGAGCCGGTTCGCTTCGAGGACGTCGTCGATGAACGCACGCAGTCGGTCGACGTCCTCCAGCATCATCGTTCTGAGGTGCTCCCGGGCGTCGACCTCCAGGCCCTTTCGCCCGAGCGTCTCGAGGCAGAGCTGAAGCGAGGCGAGAGGGCTCTTCAGCTCGTGCGTCACGGAATCGATGAAGCTGTCCTGCTTGCGTACCTCGATGATGCCTCGCGCCAGCGAGATCACGAAGAGCACGAGCACGGTGATGATCAGTACGAACGAGAGAGCGCCGAGGACGAGTAACCAGACGTCCACGGCAATGTCGGCCGAACGCATGATTTTCTGACCGAGGAGAAACGACCAGCCGACCAAGAGCGCGATACTGACCAGGACCGCAATGGCCCCGAGCGTGATCGGGGTCGAAATCGAGGAGCGAATTCGCCGTCGACGTCTCATCACGGCACTCACCGACCCCGCAACAGGCGCCAGAGGTTGTCTTTCTGCCACTGCTCGGCAGCCGCATGGTACTCGAAGCTTCGCTCGCGCTTGCGGAAGGCGGCGGTGTGGTAGTGGCGACGCCCGTTGTGAACGACGGCGGGCATGTCGTGATGGAGCATTTCGTGAAACACTACGGCCTCAACGAAGAAAGCCGGCACCCAGGACTGGTCGAGCGCCGGATGAATCCGTATCAAGCGTTCCTCGGGGAGGTAGGTTCCTAGCTGCAGCGAGCGCTGCCCACGCTTGGGCTGTACGCGTTTTCCCCAGGCGATTCGAACGTCGAGCGTGCGACCAAAATGGCGAGCCGCGAGATCGTCGACGATGGAGCGTAGGTCGTGATGACGTCCCTCCGTGCGGAGCTGACTCTGGGGCGGACCGGCGGAGATGAAACGACGCCGGTGTTGCTCGACGAAACGGTCGATCGCGGTCGCTGCGGCCTTCCCGCGGCCACCCAGGTAGTCCGCAACGGCCGCGACGATGTTCTCATCGGCCGTGAGGAACATGTGGTGGAGCCGAACCTCGAGCCGACCGCCCTTCGGAGTGGCGGAGAGCATCGTCCGACGATTGTCGGTCACGACGAGG
>CBDUCC010000332.1:0-4632 GCA_965365555.1 uncultured Myxococcales bacterium
ACGCTGACCAGACCGCCTTCGGGTGCAACCGCCGAACGCGCACCGTTGTTGATCATGTAGGTCGTGACCGCTCCGGGAAAGGAGTACGGCTTGTCGTCGCCGAACGAGTACATGCCCGGCGTACCAGCAGAGTCGGTCAAGAACGCTGCCGACTGAAAGGTGCTCTGAGGCACGAGGGGCGGTTGGTCACTCAAGGTCGCAATCGCGTCGAAGGTCATCAGGCCGAACTTGATGCGCTCGAGGTAGGTATCGAGCACGCCGTTGCCGCTCTGGCTCCCGGCATAGGTCACGAGCTCCTGGGGAAGCTGGATGTGCGGGAGGAAGTAGCCCTCATCGTACTGGCCGCTGTAGATCCCCCCGAGCCGTGTCTCCGCGTTGCACTCGTAAGGAGTGAACTCACCGGTCAGGGCCTGGGCAACGATCGACCAGCGGTTTTCCTCGTAGGTGCCCGCGCTGCAGACCGGAATGCATTCGAGGCAGGCGGGTGTCGAACAGATGCAGTCGGGCTTTCGCTCCATCGAGCCCGAAGTGTCCACCAAGAGCACCACGTGCGGACGAATGTTTCGGATGTCCGGCGCTTGGGCGGAGGAGGGTGCGCCAATGATCAGCGCCCCGAAGCAGGAACTCAAGACGAGGATGGGAACAAAGAACCTCATTGTGCCCCCGTGATGAAGGGTCCGCTGATGATGTAGGCGCGCATGTCGGCGGCTGCCTCGTTCCGCTGCCGATTGTGGTCACCGACCTCGACCTGGTCGCTTACGTTCCGTAGCTGGGCGCGTCCTCGAGCGGTAAGCGTCGTCCGCATGTATTTGAACTTGGTACCCCCCTGCGCGGCGGCGCCGGGGGTGAGCTTGTTGATGATGTGCTCGTCGTAGATGTCGGTGACCACCAGCGGCTCATAGGCGGCTGTCGGACCGAACGCCGCATCCGAATCGAAGGGCTTGCTCACGAGAAGCCCAGGGTCGGTGCCGCCGCTTCCGTCGTCTCGCTCTTGAAGCGCCGTGAAATGCTCCGGGTAGAGTCGGTAGGCACGGCGATTGTTGGCGAGCGGCGGCTCGGGGTAACAGCTGCCGCCGCTGATGCAATTGAATTGCACTGTGTCCGTGTTCGTCCGCGTCATCATGATGTTTCGGACGGTCTCGGGGCCGAAGATGTCGAACCACTCGAGTGCGCCGATGATCCCGGCGCGCGCCGCGTATCGAGTCTGCAGTTGCCGCCGGGCAAAGCCGCTGCCCCGAACCTCATGAGACACCGTCGTCGCTGAAAACACGGCGCTTGCGGTGCCGGCCATCACGATCATCAAGACGATGAACAGTGCTGCGCCTTCCTGCTTCTTCGTGCCTCGTTTCACAGGTTCCTCCTGGCGACGTTCATCACGGGAATCTCGATTCGCACTTGTCGAACCCGCGCCGCGCCCTTCTGCGCGTCATCGACCTCGAAGCGCGTGCCGCCGTCCGGAAGGACGGGGACGTACTTGACGCTCGGATCCTCGATCGGGTTTCGAATACCGAGCTCGACGATCACGGCGCGAACCTGCTCTGGATCGGCGTTGACCGCGGCCTGCGCGCTGGTACCGGTAATCGGCGCCGTCGAAATCAAAGGCGCGTTGGTGGTTCCAGAGTTGGTGTCCATGAGGAAGCTCACCCGGAAGTTCGTCACGAACTCTGCGATCACCTGCGTGGTATTGGGCTGCACGTCGCCCGTGTTCGCATCGAGAATTCGCCGAACCAGCATCAAGCCCGGGGATTCACGTAGGTCACTCGCGGTCGTGTTCTTGAGCTGAAACGAGGGGTTGGTCGGGTCCAGATCGATGTAGAACATACCGTCGAACTTGAAGAACTCCTCGTCGACCTGATTGGTATCGAACGGGTTGATAATCGCGTATTCGACCCACTGGAGCGGCGCCACGGTCGAGCCCTCGGCAGCGCCCGGCAGGCAGGCGGTGCCCACGGGGAGGGCCGGGGTCACGGTGATGCGAACCTCGTCCTGCGTGTTGCCAGTTCGCCCAAACACCGAGCGGAAGAAGTGACGTCCCTCGGGGGTTTCGATGTGCAGCAGCGATCCGGTCTGGAACGCGCGGGCGCCCTTCTGCGCGACCCCCTTCCAGCTCGCACTCTCGCCCGCCCAGGCGCTGTCCCAACCCAACGTGCCCTGCAGGTATACAGGAGCGCTGCCGCTGGTGAACGGACCTGCGCTTTGACCCCAGGCGAAGGTGCGACGGTAGGCCTGATTCCCGCTCTCGAGCACCACGACATCGCCGCTGTTGCTCGCCGAGTCGAGGAGGAGCTGATCGGTAAGGTAGAGGCTCGTCAGGACTCGAAGCCGGTCTGCATGAACCCCAGTGTTGTTTCCGCCCGGATCTAGCGTGGTCGTCAGGTCCGTGTCTGCGTAGTACTGGAAGGCCCCCATCGGCCCCGTGCTTCCGGTGAGCAGAGGGAGCCTCGGCGGCGTCGCGTCACAGGTGGGCTCGAGCGTGCCATTCGGCGAGCCGAAGAGTCCTGCACGGGAGATGTCGCGACGCAGCTCCATGATCGCGACACGGGAAGTGCCCTGCGAGGTGGCCAGACGCTGCTCTTCGTAGAACTGGCGGCTCATTGCGGAACCGAGGCTGTAGACCGAGGAGACTGCGGTGAGCCCGATCACCATGGCCACCATCAGCTCGATGAGCGTGAATCCGCTCTTCTTTTTCATGGAGCCTCCCTTCGGGTCCATCGAACGACCGTCGATGCGAACACGACTTCGATATTGGGTGCGAGGCCGAGCTCCCATCCGTCCGCCGTCGCGGCATCGCAGGCGGCGCCGCGGAAGTCGGCTCCGGCGACCCATTTGGGATGTGTCGGACCGTTGTGGATGTAGCCTTCCCGGTACCAGAACGTGCGGATGTCGACTCGCGCCGAGCTGCCCTGCCGAAGCCAGCTCATGTTCAAGTTGGTGCAGAATTTCGTATTGCTGCCGCCCACGTCGTCGCGGCCCTGGAAATCGAAGGCGGCCCGCTCATCGCCCCTCGGCGCCGGCGTGAACCAGCCCGTCGGCTCGATCGAACCGGCGAGCTCTTTCAGGTAGTCCGTGCCGGTGAGCGCGCTGCTGTTGATCCCTTCTTCGGTCCAGCGGAGCGCATCCCGATCGATTCGTTCCACCCAACTCTCGGTGATCGCGATCGCCGTGTTCATCTCGTTGGCGGAGCGATTGGCGGCGCTCACCGCGTGATGCATCGCGAGGATCCCCAGTGAGCCGACGGTCATGATGCCGATGGCGATCATGACTTCGACCAAGGTGAACCCCGACTGCCGCCTTTCCTCACGATCGATCATTGCAACACCCTCGGCGTTCCCGTGCCCATGGGCACCAAGACCTTTCGCGCGACTCCGAAGGGATCACCGTCGCGTTCCCGATAGACGACGAAACCAAAACCGGCGCGAGCCACTCCCGTCTGCCAGTTCGAGAAGAGGGCGGTATCGATGAAGACCTGATTGTTCGAGCCGCCCTCGTAGCAGAACGAGGTGTCGTTCCAGCCATCGACCCGAACGAGGTCGGTGTCGGCCGGATCCGCGTCGAAGGTGTTCGCGTAGAGGTAGTCGACGCAACGCCAGTTCGCTCCGCAATTCAGATCGGCGAGCTTGAAGCTGCCGTTCTCGTAGGTCGTCAGTGCGCAGGCACCGCCGGTCCCGCGAAGCGTCTCAAACGCCCAGGCCTGATTGGTCAGCCCGGTGCCGGAGTCGTTCGCGTAGACGATCTGGTGGGCCCGTCCGTAAGCGAGCGACATGTAACGGGCGCGTCGAAACAGTCCGACGACGTCCCGCGCGACCATGGCGACCCTTCGATCGGCGAACCCTTGGCTCATGCTCGGCAGGGCAGCGCTGACCAGCACCCCCATGACCGCGAGCACGACCATCAACTCGACGAGGGTGAGGCCAGACTGACTTTTCCGAGAAACCCGAGGCACGTGCACTCCTAGTGCAATCCTCGTACCGTCGTCGGAAATCCGCTAACTAGCTGAAAGTAGAAGGTTTCAGAGATCCCGGCTGGCCCCTGAACCCGCTACTTCCTGCGGCATCTATGCAATCTTTGCAGAGCCGGCCATCCCCCAAGGTCGAGTCCTGGTCAGGGATTGGAGCGACTTCTATCTTAGGTTTCGTGCGGAAGAGAGGACTCGAACCTCCACGTCCTTGCGGACACATGAACCTGAATCATGCGCGTCTGCCAATTCCGCCACTTCCGCGAAAGAATGGGGCGAGATACTGGTTGGCTTTCGCCATGTCAAGCCAGGTCCAGCCCGGTCCAGCCAGATCGAACCAGGTCCAAGGCGATCAGGCGGCGGCCGACTGCCGCGACAGCTTCTGTGCGCCGTGCATCGAGACCGCCAGAACCAGACCTCGCATCGAGAGCCGGCAGCGGCCCCGGTCGACCAGGCCCTGCGCGTCGAGTCGACCGAGCAGCTCCTGAACACGCGGCGCCGGAACATCGAGCCAGGTGCATAGCACTTCGGGGTTCGCTGCGATGTCCGCTCGCCCTAGCTCATACAGCGTCTCCAAGAGGCGCCAAGCGAGTTTTTCTTCGTTGTTGTGCATCAGAGGTGGAGGATCGCTCAGTACTGAAAATCAGTCCAGTTTTTGGTGTTCAGTACGTCCGAAA
>CBDUCC010000333.1:0-4585 GCA_965365555.1 uncultured Myxococcales bacterium
CTCAGGTCCAGCCTGACGAGGAGCTGCCCGGTCACGAAACTCTCGATCTCGAGCTGCGCGCGAAGGCCCGCCTTCTCCACCATGACGTCGTGCGGAATGATCTCGCGGAGGTTCTGGGCAACCGGCTCCCCTTGACTGAGCGGGATATAGGCTTCCGGAAGGATCTCCAGCGTAACGCGCGTCAGCGTTGTGAACTCGGACTCGTCGATCAAGAGGGCGATCTCCGGCTCGGCATCGTCAAGGGCCGCGTCTCGAACGACGATCCGGAGGCGGAGTACAAGGTCGACGGAGTCTCGGGAGCGACGCTGACCGGCAACGGCGTCACCAACCTCGTTCGCTACTGGCTCGGTGACCATGGGTTCGGTCGCTATCTCGACGCCGTCCGAGATGGAGGACTTTCATGAGCTCGCCGGCGAAGCACGCACTCCTCGACCCGATCGTCGATGACAACCCCGTGACACTGCACGTGCTCGGAATCTGTTCGGCGCTGGCAGTCACCACGTCTCTGCTGCCCTCTCTGTACATGTGCGTGGCGCTCACCGTCGTCGCCGCGCTCGCGAACGCGTCCGTCAGCGCGATCCGCGGCGTGTTGCCAGGCAGCATTCGCATCATCGTCCAGATGACGATCATCGCTTCTCTCGTCATCGTCGTGGACGAGTCACTGCGGGCGTTCGCGTTCGAGACGAGCCGCGAGCTCTCTGTGTTCGTCGGTCTCATCATCACGAATTGCATCGTCCTCGGCCGGACGGAGAGCTTCGGGTCCAAGAATCCGGTCGGCTTGAGCTTTCTCGACGGACTCGGCAATGGCCTCGGGTACAGCGTCATCCTCATCCTCGTCGCGACCACCCGCGAACTTCTGGGGAAGGGGACCCTGCTCGGCTATACGATTCTGCCAAACGTTGCCGAGGGCGGTTGGTACAACCCGAACGGGATGATGCTTCTTCCGCCGAGCGCTTTCTTCGTGATCGGCTTGATCATCTGGGCGATTCGTTCGTGGAAGACCGAGCAGGTCGAAGAGCCCGAATTTCGCATCCACGAGGTGCACCGGACGGAGGTGCATTGATGGGCGGGCACTACGCGGAGCTCTTCATCAAAGCCGTGTTCGTCGAGAATCTGGCGCTCGCGTTCTTCCTCGGGATGTGCACGTTCCTCGCGGTTTCGAAGCGTATCGAGACCGCGTTTGGCCTCGGTGCGGCGGTCGTCGTCGTGCAGTTCATCACCGTCACGGCGAACACGCTTCTCTATCACTACGTGCTCGAGGAGGGTGCTCTGGCTTGGGCCGGGCTTCCCGATCTCGACCTCAGCTTTCTCGGGCTCGTCACCTACATCGGGGTCATCGCGGCGATCGTTCAGATCCTCGAGATGGTGCTCGATCGCTACTTTCCACGGCTCTTCCACACGCTCGGGATCTACCTTCCGCTCATCACCGTCAACTGCGCGATTCTCGGCGGTACCTTGTTCGCCGTGCAGCGTGACTACAGCATCGGCGAGAGCATCGTCTTTTCGATTGGCGGCGGGTTCGGCTGGGCGCTTGCGCTCGTGGGATTGGCGGGCATCCGAGAGAAGCTCAAATACAGCGACGTGCCGGCCGGGCTCCAAGGGCTCGGGATCACCTTCATCATCGTGGGACTGATGTCTCTCGGGTTCATGGCGTTTGCTGGGGTGCAGCTCTGATGGTCGAGCAGATCTTCATCGCAGTCGCGGTATTCACCGGCATCATCGTATCGTTGTCGGCGGTCATTCTCGTCGCGCGGTCCAAGCTGGTCGAGAGCGGGGTGGTGGCCTTGATCGTCAACGACGACCGCGAGTTCGAGGTGCCGGCCGGCTCGAAGCTCTTGAAGGCGCTGGCCGACGTCGGTCTTCACCTGCCGGCCGGCTGTGGTGGCAAGGGCACCTGCGGTCAGTGCCGGGTCAAAGTCCTGGAAGGCGGCGGACCGTTGTTGCCAACCGAGGAGTCGCTCATCGGACCCCACGAAGCCGCGCAGCAGATGCGGCTTGCCTGTCAGGTCGCGGTTCGGGAGGACCTCCGCGTTGGCATCCCCGAGGAGGTGTTTGGAGTTCAGCAGTGGGAGTGCCGGGTGCGCTCGACACGGGGTGTGAGCACCTTCATCAAGGAGATCGTGCTCGAGCTTCCCGAGGGCGAGCATGTTCCGTTCCGCGCGGGCGGCTACATTCAGATCCACTGCCCTGCGTTCCGCGTGAAGTTCTCCGAGTTCAAGATCGAGCCGGAGTATCGAGACGAGTGGGATCGACTTCACCTCTGGCGATACACCGGTGGTACGAAGACCCCGACCACACGCGCGTATTCGATGGCGAACTACCCCGAGGAGAAGGGGATCGTGCTTCTCAACATCGGGATTGCGCTTCCGCCTCCGAGCGCCGGCGACAGCGTGCCACCGGGTGTCGTCTCGTCCTACCTGTTCAGTTTGGAACCCGGGAACCCGGTCACGGTCGCGGGGCCGTACGGGGAATTCTATGCGCGTGATACCGAGCATGAGATGGTGTTCATCGGCGGGGGCACCGGCATGGCGCCCATGCGCTCGCACATCCTCGACCAGCTCAAGCGCATCAAGACCAAGCGCAAGATCTCCTTTTGGTTCGGAGTGCGGAGCCGACGCGATCTGTTCTATCACGAGGAGTTCACCAAGCTCGCCGAGGAACACCCGAACTTCACCTACACCGCGGCTCTTTCGGAGCCTCGGAGCGACGACACCTGGGACGGTCCGGTCGGGTTCGTTCATTCGGTTTGCTACGACCAGTACCTCGGCAGTCACCCCGCGCCTGAAGAGTGCGAGTACTACATGTGCGGCCCCCCCTTGATGATCGCGGCCGTTCAGCGAATGCTAAGCAACCTCGGGGTCCCCGAGGAGAACGTCATGTTCGACGATTTTGGAAGTTGATGGTGATGCTGGTCTACGCCTTGAGCTTCATCGGATTCGCCCTCGCGCTTGCGGGCCTGAGCGTCGGCCTGATGGCCGGCCGAGGCGGCATCCGTGGCACCTGCGGCGGCCTCAACAACCCAGGTGGGTGCGGCGTCTGTGGGCGCGGTGCTGAAAGCGCCGATGCCTGCCCGAGGAGGGCTAAGGGGTGAGTGCATTCAGGGATCTTCGCGCGCGCGACATCATGGTGAAGAAGCCGCTCGCATTCAGCCCAGAGCGCAGGCTGCTCGACGCCGTGCGTGTCTTGATCGATCAGCGAATTCCCGGCGCGCCGGTCGTCGATGACCACGGAAATCTCGTCGGTGTATTGACCGAGCGTGCGTTCTTGGAGTCGGTGGTAGTCGCCGGGTACCACGGCGAGGGCGGCGGCCGAGTCGCGGACCACATGAACGAAGAGATTCAGACCATCAGCGCCGACGCGAGCCTGTTCGACATCGCCATGCTCTTCATCGAAACCGCGTATCGCTGGTTTCCCGTCGTCGACGAGAACCGTCTGGTCGGCGTCGTCGCAAGACGGGAGGTGCTTCGGGCCATCATCGACGGCTTCGGTCAGCGCCGCTCCGGGGTTCGGGGCTAGTCCTCGAGTGCGCTCCGTCCACGCCGCTCCGCGCCGTCCATTCCGCGCGCAAGGAGGCCCGGGAAGAGTCCGAAGAACCGAAGAAGCTTTCCGCCGGGGTTCGTCACGAGCACTTCGCGGCGAGGCGTGCGGATCGCGTCGACGACGGCGGCCGCGAACCGCTCGGGCTTCATCGCTCGCTCGCTGAAGACGACGGCGGCGGCGTGCCGATCACGCATCCCCTGGAGCATCGGCGTCTCGACCGCACTGGGGCAGGCGACCGTGAACTGCACCGGGGAGTGGCGGTGGTCGAGCGCACAACTATGCGTGTAGGCACGGACCGCGTGCTTCGTCGCGCAATATGCTGCCAGGTCGGGCGCAGGCGAGAATGCCGCCATACTTGCCACGTTGATCACGTGGCCGCGGCCGCGCTCGAGGAACCGGGGAAGCATCGCACGGACCCCGTT
This sequence comes from uncultured Myxococcales bacterium, assembly GCA_965365555.1. Lineage (GTDB taxonomy): Bacteria > Myxococcota_A > Polyangia > Polyangiales > Houyiibacteriaceae > SG8-38. Next base: position 3,963 of record CBDUCC010000333.1, read on the forward strand.
CATCACGCCGCCCAGATTGACCTCGACGGTGAGTCGGTCGTCTTCGGCCGAGACCTGGTCGCAGGGTCCTGGCCGACAGACTCCGGCGTTGTTGATCAAGACGTCGATGGGTCCGCCCTGAGCTTCGGCGTCCGAGAGGGCCCGCTCCCATGCTGCGAGGTCGCGCACGTCGAGGAGAAAGGTCGGTGTGCCGGGCCGGCGCTCCCGAAGGCGTGCGAGCCCCGCCTCGTCGACGTCGGTGGCGACCACCTGGTATCCGGCCTCCTGGCAGGCCTTCACGATGGCGGCTCCGATGCCTTTCGCGGCTCCCGTGACGAGCACGTGCTTTGTCGCATTCGGCGTGGTGTGGGACATCCGTCTTTCGACGAGCTCGTTACACGTTGTCGAACTCGCGCATTCTACTTACCAGCTGCGTACGGCTCCGCACCCCGAGCTTTCGCATCGCGGTTCGGAGCAGTAGTGAGACTCGAGACCTCGAAAGCCCCAGCCGGTAGCCGATCATCTTGTTCGTCTGGCCCATCGCGGCGTATGCGACGACCTGCCGTTCTCGCTCCGTCAGCCCGCGCGGATCCGAGACCTGGGGGGGGTTCGGAAGCGCCAGCTCGAAGCGCCGGCCGTCCGAG
>CBDUCC010000334.1:0-4583 GCA_965365555.1 uncultured Myxococcales bacterium
TCAGATTGCACTTGAAGTGCCCGTAATACACTGGATCGAAACGCACCAGCGTCGTGAACAACCGCCAATCCGCCTCGGTGATCCGATCCCCCGCCACGTAGCGTTGCTTTCCGAGCCGCTCCTCGAGCCAATCGAGGGTATCGAACAGAGCGAGGAACGCATCTTCGTAAGCTTCCTGGGTCGTTGCGAAGCCGCACTTGTACACGCCGTTGTTCAGCGTGTGGTAGACGCGCTCGTTGACCGAATCGATTTCCGAACGCAGCGCCTCTGGGTAGAAGTCACCTGGCGTCGCGCCCAGGTGATCGAAGGCACTGTTGAACATGCGGATGATTTCGGACGACTCGTTGCTCACGATCGTCTTGCTCTTCTTGTCCCAGAGCACCGGCACGGTCACGCGGCCGGTGAAGCTCGGGTCCGCAGCGGTGTAAATCTGGTGCATGAACTCGGCGTCGTGGATCGGATCGGGAATCACGCCGTCGCCCTCGTGGAAGGTCCAGCCGTCCGAACCCATGAAGTGGTTCACGACGGACAGGCCAATCATCTCTTCGAGCCCCTTGAGCCTGCGAAAGATCAGTGTCCGATGCGCCCAGGGGCAGGCGTAGGAGACGTAAAGGTGATAGCGGCCGGCCTCCGCCTTGAACGCCTCGCCGCTCGGCGCGTTCTTTCCGTCGGGAGTGATCCAGTTCCTGAACGTGGCGTCCATGCGCACGAACTTTCCGCCGGTACTCTTCGTGTCGTACCAAACGTCGTGCCAAATCCCGTCAACTAACTTTCCCATTGGTTTCCTTTCAGGCTCTCAAAGTAGGTGGCCCATGCGACCGCTCTGGTAGTCACGGAACGCTTGGACGATTTCTTCTCGGGTGTTCATGACGAACGGGCCGTACGCGATGACCGGCTCGTTAAAGAGCTCTACTGCGAGCACGCGGGCGCGCGTGTGAGGCGTGGAGTGCAGCTGCACGACACCGGCCTGGTCTCGCTCGAAGACGCCAAAGTGCCGCGAAGGTATGGCCTCACGCTGCGGTCCAGCGCTCAGATCGCCTTCGAGCGGGAATACGAGCGTCGTCCAGCCACGCGGGAGCTCCACCTCGGCCGTTCCCTTCTCGTGAAAACGAAGGTCGAACACCGTCATCGGGCTGTGTGTCTTGGCCGGCCCGGTCGCTTCGGCGAGCGTCCCCGCGATGATACGGGCTTCGGCAGCGCCGAGTGGCACACGAGGAAATTCACGATCGAGCAGAGGTTGATACCGCGGCTCGCTCATCTTTTTCTGGGCGGGGAGGTTCACCCAGAGCTGGACCATTTCGAAGACCCCGCCTCGCTCCGAGAAGGCCTGCGAATGCTTCTCCTCATGGACGACGCCGGAGGCGGCCGTCATCCACTGCACGTCGCCGGGACCGATGCGCCCGCCGCCGCCGGCCGAGTCGCGATGCTCGACTTCGCCCTCGTACGCGAAGGTGACGGTCTCGAATCCGCGATGCGGATGCTCGCCCACGCCGCGGCGCCAGGGCGAGGGGTCGAAGCGTTTCCGCGCCGCGTGATCGAGGAGCAGGAACGGACTCAGCATCTGGGCGTCCGGCTGCGGCGAGAAGACGGTCTTCACGTAGAAGCCGTCTCCGACCCAGTGGTCGGGCCCCGGGGGGAAAACACCCTGGAGCGCACGCGCCTTCGTTGATTCCTTCGACGTGGTTGCAGTCTGCATCGGAGCCTCCGCTGTTGCGCCGACCAGCCTCCAGACCAGAGCGCCGCCCAAGGCGGTGAACCCCGCCGCCAGGGTGGTCAGCGCTCCGCGTCTGGATCCGGTCGTCGCCATGAGTGGAGTCTGTGGCTCGGGCGCAGCCGCCGGCAGAGTGCATCCCCTTGACGCAGAGTTGCGAAAACGCAACGATCTAGCCTCATGGAGCCAGATCGAGACAATATCGCAACTTTTGTCGAGGTCATTCGGCAGGACAGCCTTGCCGCCGCAGCCCGCCATCTCGGGCTGCCCAAGTCGACGGTGAGCCGCCGCCTCAGCCGCCTCGAGGAACAGCTCGAGACCAAGCTCGTGCACCGAGACGGACGCCGCGTCTCCGCCACGCCCGAGGGCATGAGGTTTTTCGACTCGGTGGTCGACGCCATCGATGCCTTGGATACGGCCGTCGCAGCGATCGAGCAGAGCGCGACCGAGCCGCGCGGGACCATCCGCGTGACGACCCCGAGCGATCTTGGCCGGATGGTCCTCAGCGCGCCGCTCGCCCGGTTCCTCGATCGCTACCCCGAGATCGCGCTCGACCTTCTCCTCACGAATCGCTTCGTCGACCTGGTTCAGGAGCGTGTGGATCTGGCCGTTCGGGCCGGACCGGTCACCGAGCCGAATCTGATCGCTCGTAAGCTGATGCCGTCGGCGTTTTGGCTGGCGGCGCACCCTGGTCATGCGATCGACTGCGACGACGTTGCCGAGCTCGAAGCATACCCGTTCGTCCTCTACCGAAAGCGTGGTCCGGAGCAGGTGCTTCGCCTGGAGCGCGGCGACGGGGAGAGGGCCGAAAGCGTCGAGCTCCGCGTGTCCGGCCGGGTCAATGTCGACGACTACAGCGTCATGGTGGACCTCGTCGCAGAGGGGCAGGGGATCGGCCTGATGCCATCGCTTCATGCCGAGGAGGGGATGCGGCAGGGCAGACTGGTTCGGATCTTTCCCGACTGGGTGCTCCCCGCGATGCCGATCCAGCTGGTCTATCCAACCCGTCAGCAGCCCGAGCGCGTCCGTCTCCTGATCGATTTCCTAGTCGATGCCCTCAGGGTTTGAACGGGCTGTCGAGCTGCGGTAGCGTGCCTCCCATGTTCCGCGCCACGATCCTCACGCTTTTCAGTCTCTCTTTCGCGCTGCTCGGCGAGGCGCCCGCGACAGCCCAACAAGCCGATCCGGCGGCCCCCGAGAGCACCGTGATCATCAGGACGGCGCCCGGACAAAGCGCGGCACGGGAGGTGTGGTTCCAGCGGGATCTCGAGGATGCAAAAACCAGGGTTCGCCGGACCCGAAACGCGCTCATTGGCACCAGTGCCAGTTTCGCCGTCGGGCTCATTCTCGCCGGTAGCGGTGCGTCGCAGTGCGAGTACATCGATCGGATCAATCAGAACGACGAGCTTCGCTGCAATCGTGCCGGGGACGTCTTGCTACCACTCGGCGGCACGATCGCGGCGCTCGGCGCCATCGGCATGATCACCTCGGGCATCATGCTCGGCGTCGCGAAGAAGCGAAAGCGCGAGATCGAGCGCGACTACCGACGGAGCGTTTATGGACGCCGCTTGGAATGGGATCCGAGCGGTGCGCTTCGCTTCTAGCGACCGTTGGGCGTCACGATGGTGGCAAAAGGCCTCTGGGAGCCACCGAGAAGATCGGCTCTCGCTGAAGCCCGAGCGTGTCGAACACCTGGTTCGCGCACATGAGCCCTGCGGTGAAGGCGGCCTCCATGTGCGTCATCGGGTAGGGCAGGCGCACCCAGTCGCCGGCGAACAGAAGGCCGTCGAGCCGGGATACCGGGCCGGGCCTGTGAGTGCGCTGTCCGGGCGCGAACGCCGGAAAGTCGTGCCGCACCTGAAGCACTTCGTCCGCGATCCGAATGCCGGAAGTCTCCGGAAAGTAGCGCTCCAGCTCCTCGAGAAAGACGCGCCGGACATCGTCCGGCTCTTGAACGTCCACCGGGAGCGCATAGCTGTGAAGCTCGAGGACGGCGCCGTCGTTCGTCTCGGCCCATTCGCGCGCTTCATCGGTGATTCGGTGGTAGAGCGTCACCGAGTCGAGCACGCGGAGACGGTCGACGTTCACGAAGGTCGGAAGCTCGGGCCGCAGGCCTCGGTCGACCCAGATGCGCCACACGGCGTAGCCGCGCGAGGTTTCGAGCTGCTCGATGTCATGCACGAGCTCGGGGCTCGCCTCCCGCATCCAGGAGGAGCTGCCGACGATGGCCTTCGCACCCGGGATGTCTGCCGCGAGCACGACCCAGTCGTACTCCTCGTCTCCGATGCGGAAACGACGCTCGCGGCCACGTTCGATCCCGTCGACGCTTGCTCCTAGCCGAAGCTCGACCCCGTGCTCTTCTAGGTACGCCCGAATCGGCCCAAGCAGAGTCGTCTCGTAGTCGCCGGCGGGGTAGTCGTAGAGCAAGCCGTGATCGTGACTGAGGTAGTAGAAGTGAAACGCGCGCAGCACGTCTGCCGTCGAGAGGTCCGCGCCATCCGAGAAGAAGGCACGCGCGAAGGTGCGGAACGAAACGCGTAGCTCGTCCGGCAGGCTCGCGTCATCACAGAATCGGTCAAAGTTGACGTCGTCCCAGAGCGCGTAGGTTCGGTCCATGTCGAATCGAACGAACGCCATCAGCGGCGTGCGAGTGCGCTTCCGAGCCAAATCGCGCCAGCGGTAGAAGCCACGCCGTCCGAGGTCGAGAATGTTCAGCGCGGGCGCGGTCGCAATCTCCCCAAAGGTCCAATGCTTCCCGTTCCGGTCGATGATCAGGTAGTCCTCGATCGGCTTGAAGGTCTTGCGAAGCCCGAGGCGATCGAGGAACCGGTTGAGGTTGTCGCCCAGGAACCAGGCTTGCCAACCCCAACCC
>CBDUCC010000335.1:0-4578 GCA_965365555.1 uncultured Myxococcales bacterium
GGGCAGCAGCGTGGCCATCCCCAACGAACGCTGTGACGATTTCGACGAACTCCGTGCGGCGGTTGCGATCTGTCCAGCAGGGGTCGACTTCGAAGCCGTGGACGGAAGGCCGGTGAAGATCATCGTCGGCATCATCGGGCCTCGCTCGATGCCGCAAAAGCACTTGGCCGCACTTGCCGGTGTCTCGCGCGTCTTGCGCGACGAAGCGAAGCGCGCGGCCCTCGTCGCGGCCCATGATGATCACGAGGCGTTCGAGCTCCTCGTGGAGGCCTGACGGGAAGACAGCGCCCCGCAGCTCGCGTATGCTGAGTGTGTGACCGAGCCTCCACCCTCGCTCCAAGCCGGTTTGCCGAGTATGCGCGTCAAGCAGGGAATCACGGTCGAGCGCCTACTTGCGGAGCCCCGGCTCGAGCCAATTCTACGCCTCGTTGCGGGGGAAGATGGTTTGAGCCGAACGATCAACCACCCTCGGGTTCAGAAGCCTGGACTTGCCCTCGCCGGTCACGTGCACGGCGTAGTTCCGACTCGAGTTCAGATACTCGGCGAGACCGAGGTGACATTTCTCGAGACCCTCTCGGAGGCCGAGCAGGCGGCCAGGTTGGAGATTCTCTTCGGCCTCGGGCTGTCGTTGGTCGTTCTGACACGAGGCGTCGAACCACTTCCCGAGCTCGTTCGGGCCGCGAAAGCAGCGGGTACTCCGCTCGTAGTAGCAGAGCCACGTTCGAGTCGCTCGATTCAAGCCATTCATCTCGTACTCGACGGAATTCTCGCCCCATCCGTGACCCGCCATGGCGTCCTGATGGACGTCCACGGGATCGGGACTCTCCTCCTGGGGCCGAGCGGCATCGGCAAGAGCGAGTGCGCGCTCTTCCTCGTCGAACGAGGGCACCGCTTCGTTGCCGACGATCAGGTGATCCTGTCACTGCTACCATCCGAACAGATCCTAGGCCGCGCCCCGGCACCGCTTCGAAATCATCTAGAAGTTCGTGGAATCGGGATTATCAACGTCAGCGACCTCTTCGGTGCGAACGCAGTGCGGAACGAGAAGACGGTGCAGCTGGTCGTCGAGCTCTGCCCCTGGAGTGACGAGGAGTCCTACGACCGGCTCGGTCTCGACGATTCGAGCCTAGACATCCTCGGTGTGGAGCTTCCGCTCCTCCGAGTTCCCGTTCGTCCGGGTCGGAACATGGCGGTCATCCTCGAGGTCGCAGCGCGTAACCACATCCTCAAGGCAGCCGGTCACCACGGGGCTGCGAACTTCATCGCATCGCTCATGGGCGACGTCGAGGACCCGGCTGCGGGGTCCTCCGCATGAGCCAGGTCCTTCGGGTCGTCGTCGTGACGGGGCTCTCAGGGGCCGGCCGGAGCACCGCGTTGCGAGTGCTCGAGGACGCCGGCTTCTTTTGCGTCGACAACCTGCCACCCGCTCTGGCGCCCAGGCTGCTCGACGTCGTTACCAGCGAGGGGCAGCTCGACCGAATTGGGCTCGGCATCGACGTTCGAACGGGCGCGTTTCTGAGTGGCGCAGAGCAAACGCTCTCGCGGCTCGAAGAGGCGGGCCATGAGGTGCGTGTCATCTTTCTCGACTGCGCGGACGACGTCTTGGTTCGCCGCTTCAGTGAGACCAGACGTCCGCACGCTCTGGCCCTAGACGGGGACCTTCAGGCGGCGATCGCCAGCGAACGGGAGCGGCTCTCTGGTCTTCGCGCGCGTGCGGATGTCGTAATCGACACGACCGATCTCACAGTGCACGACCTGAGACGCCATCTGATCGACTACGTCGGACGGGAAGGTGAACGGCCCTCGATGGCCGTCCGGCTGCTGTCCTTCGGCTTCAAGTACGGCACTCCCGTGCACGCGGATCTCGTTTTCGACCTCCGCTTCTTGCCGAATCCACATTTCGTCGAGGAGCTCCGTCCGAGGACGGGCATGGATCGCGAGGTCGCGGCCTTCGTGCTCGAATCCCCAGAGGCCAAAGAACTCATCGGGCATCTAAAACCACTCCTCGACTACACGATCCCTCGCTACGCGGCTGAAGGGAAGGCGTACCTAACCATTGCACTCGGTTGTACGGGGGGGCGCCATCGCTCGGTGGCGATGGCCGAGGAGCTGGCTAGCCAGCTTGGAAGCACCCACCAAGTCGTCGTGAGCCACCGCGACGCGGAGCGAGTCACCCGGTGAGTCCGGCTTCGAGTGCAAGCGCCGAGGTGCCGAATCGCCTCGGCCTTCACGCCCGAGCTGCTGCCAAGCTCGTCAACCTCGCGAATCGCTTCGAGTCGACGATCGAAGTCGGCAAGGGCGAACAGACCGCGGATGCGAAGAGCATCATGGGTGTGCTTCTCCTGTGCGGGCATCAGGGATGTCGGCTGACCTTCACGGCCCGAGGATCCGATGCGGAAGAGGCGCTTGCTGCCCTATGTGCGCTCGTCGAGGGCGGATTCGGGGAGAGCTCGTGACCCGTCCTCTGCGCCTCCGCGGCGTGCCTGCATCGGTGGGCGTCGCCATCGCTCCTGCTCAGATCCTCGGCCTCGAGGGGGCGGTGTTTGCGTGCGAGCAGGTGGAGTCTTCCGACGTGAGCACTGAGCTCGCACGCTTCGAGGAGGCGGTCGCGCGATCGCGCGAAGAGATCGAGGACGCGAAACAGCAGCTGATGCAGCGTCACGGTCCGACCTACGCTCCGATCCTGGACGTCTACCTGCTGATGCACGGCGACGCGCTGCTGATCGATGCGGTCGGGGAAGCGATTCGAAACGACGGCATCAACGCAGAGTGGGCCGTCGCCCGAGTTACAGAGCGGCTTCGCGAGCCCTTGTTGCAGGACGACTCCTCGTATTTCCGAGAGCGCGCCCGCGATATCGCTCACGTGAAGGACCAGCTGCTACGTCACCTGAGCGGTGAGCCGGCGCTGAACCCCCCCATCGAGGGTCCGGTCGTCCTAATTGCCTACGACATGGCGCCCGCCGATGCCGTTCGCATGCTTGCGCCTCCCACGGCAGGACTGGTGACCGCATCCGGCGCCGCCAGCAGCCATACAGCCATTCTGGCGCGGACCTTCGGTGTACCGATGGTGGCTGGGGTGGGCACCTCGCTTCGCGAGATCATCGGCGGCGAGGAGGTCCTCGTCGACGGGTTTTCAGGCGATGTCGGCGTTGGCGTCGGCGAAGCTGAGCGAGCGGCGGCCGAGTCGAGGCGGCAGCGGGTCGTTACCTTTGTCCAAGAAGAGGGCGATGCCGGTCGTCCCCATACCGAGGACGGCGTGGCGGTCACCCTCACGGCCAACATCGGCCTTCCAACCGAAGTCGAAGGCGCCATCGAAGCCCATGCCGAGGGGATCGGACTCTACCGAACCGAGATGATGTGGCTTGATCGGTCCGAACCGCCCGGCGAGGAGGCGCAGCTCGAGGTCTACCGCTCGGTCGTTTCTCAAATGGCTCCTCGGAACGTCGTCTTTCGCACCTTCGATTGGCGGGGTGACAAGCGGCTTCGCACCGACGACCTCGAGCGCCATGAGCGAGAGTGGCTAAAGAGCCAGATCAGAGCCGTTCTGCGCGCGAGCACTCATGGAAGTGCGGCGCTGATGTTTCCCGTAGTCGCCACCCTAGGGCAGCTTCGAGACGCCGCCGAGTTGGTCGAGGAGGCGAGAGCGGAAGTCGATGACGAGAGCGCGCGCACCGCGAGACTTCCCCTCGGCATGATGGTCGAAGTCCCCTCAGCGGCGTTGTTGGCCGACCAGTTTGCTCGCCACGTGGATTTCTTCGCAGTGGGTACCAACGACTTGACCCACTACACCTTGGCGACTCCGCGCAGCCACTCGAGCTCAGGGAGCACAGCTCCAGACCCTGCCGTCCTCCGCCTGCTCGCGCAGACGGTCCAGGCAGCCGAACGGGCGTCGATTCCCTGCTCTTTGTGCGGCGACATGGCAGCGGACCCGGTCTCGCTTGGCCTGGCGGTTGGGCTCGGCTTTCGTGCCGTCTCCGTTCCGGTTCGGTCACTACCGCTCGCCCGCGCCGTGATTCGTCGCGTCGACGTCGGACTCGCCAGTCGGGTTGCGGCCGAGGCGATCGAATGTGACACCGCGAACGCAGTCGAAGCCCTCGCCTCTGAACGACTCGGCCCAAGGCTCGACCCGTTGTGGGAGGAATCGGGGCAGAGCTAGTCGACCGGTTGCTCGACCGGCCGAACCAGTTCGGCAAGCTCGCCCTCGCTGAGCAGGCCGGACTTCCGCTCGACCTCGTAGCCATCCGCGCCGTACAAGATGAAGGTTGGTACGGCCTCTATCTTGCCGAGCCTGCTCCCTCCGTTCTCGACACGGCCGGTCGGATCGGCTCCGACTACGAACGGCGGATCCAGTGCATATGCCCAGGCATCGACGAGCTGCGAAGCGCGCGGCTGCGCGGCGATACCGATGACGACCAGGTCGGGGTGTTGCGGAACGAACGGGCGCAGAACCTTGAGCGAGGCCTGACTCACGGCGTCGAACGTGGCGAATACGAAGAGCAGAACAGGAGTCCCGCGCAGGTCCCCGAGCTCCAACCAGCGTCCATCCGTGAGACGGATTCCAAGCTCGAGGCGGGTGAT
>CBDUCC010000336.1:0-4549 GCA_965365555.1 uncultured Myxococcales bacterium
TACGCATCGCCATCTCCATCGAAGCTTCTGAACATGGACGAAGATGTCGGGTGGGTAGCCAACCACCGAGACCAGACCCACGGCGGTGCCGGTAGCTGCCAGTGGCACCGAGGCCTCCTCGAACAGCGCGAAGTAGACTCCCCTCAGCCCAAAGATTGCGAGGCAGGTAAGGAGCACGTTGAGGTAGAGCACCCAGAGCATCGAGGGTGTTGGGATGTCGAGCGCCATCCAAGCATACGATCCCGTCAGCAGCGCGAAGCAGAGTCCCGTGACGAGCGAAGCGCTGACCTTGTCGGCGAGCCAGCCGGCGCCGACCGCAGCGAAGGGTCGCACCCATGCGCTGATCGTCGAGACCCGGGCTCCATCGACTTCGCTGAGCTCGTAGACCTGCACGGCATACAGCGAGTAATTGTCGACGCCTTTGTACCCGACGTAAGCGCAGACCACGATGAGCGCCTGCAACCAGACGCGCGGAAGGCGAACGACGCTTTCGAGGTGGCGCCAGAGCGACGTCGAAGGCCGCATTTGGGTTGCCGGCTCGCCAATGAATGACCAGGCGAGAAGCCCAGCAGCTGCGGTCACGCCCGAATAGAGATAGATCACTGCGCGAAGAGCCCGGGCTCGTTCGAGCTCGGTGGCCAGGTCGGGATCCAGTGGCAGCATCCTCTCGAACAGCCGCACCGCCGCTCCGGCCAAGAGCGCTGCGAAGAGGCCGCGTCCTCCGTCGAGAACGCCAAACGCAAGACCCTGCTCGTCCTCCGCTCCCCACTCCCGCGTCGCACGAATTAGCGCCGCCCAAAAGAGGAAGATCGTGGTCAGTCCCCAGAAACCGAACAATTGCCAAAGGCCTCGGTTGGGCGGAAACGAGGCAAAGTAGAGACCGCCGAGGCTCGTGAGCAGGAGCGACGCGGTGATCAGATGGCGTGCCGGGAATCGGTCGGCAAGGGGACCGCCTGGAAAATAGGAGAGCATGGCCACGACTCCATAGACGGCCTGCGCCACGCCCAGCTCGGTGTTCGTCAGATCGAAGACGCCGAGCACCGTAGGTCGAAAGAAGCGGGTGACGTGAAACGGAAGACAAAAGACGGCTTCGCCCGCGACGACCAGCGCCGCCATGGAGGCCGCTCTTCGCAGTGGACTCGGTGCGCCGTTCATGTGCTCAAGGGAAGATGCCGCGCTCGGCATACGAGGTCGCAAGACTTTCGAGTGCCAGCCCGTAGGCCGCAGTGCGCGGGTCCACCCCGTGCTTCTCCGCGAAAAACATCGTTCGCTGATATCCCCGGCGCATCACATGCCGCAACTGTTCGTCCACCCTCTCGACCTCCCAGTGCTCGCTGTTGCGGTTCTGTACCCACTCGTAGTAGCTGACCGTTACGCCTCCCGAGTTGGCCAGTACGTCTGGAATGACAGGGATGCCTCGTTCGGCGAGCACGGCTTCACCGTCTGGGTTGACGGGCCCATTCGCGCCTTCGGCAACCAGCTGGACCTGAAGCGCGTTGGCTTCAGCTTCACCGATTTGGTTCTCGAGAGCAGCAGGAATGCAGAGGTCCGCCTTGGTCTCGAAGAACTCGGTTCGAGAGATCTTGTCTCCGCGTGGGTACCCTTCGATCGAGCCGTTCGCCCTCACGTGCTCCTGCAGCTTGTGCGTGTTGAAACCCTCTTCGTTGCGAAGGTATCCGGTGTGGTCACCCGTCGCGATCGTCGCGACTCCGAGCTTCGCCAGGAGGCCCGCGGTGTGCGAGCCGACGTTTCCGAATCCTTGGATGATCGCCGTCGCTCCTTCGAGCTCGAAGCGGTTGTCCTTCGCCCACTCGCGGATGCAGTGGACCACGCCCTGCCCGGTGGCGCGCTCGCGACCCTCGGATCCGCCGGAGGTGATTGTCTTTCCGGTGACTACCGCCCGTTGGTCGCTCTTCTCGTTCGCGCCTCCGGTGTTCATGAAGGTGTCCATCATCCACACCATCGTCTGCGCGTTGGTGCCGACGTCAGGCGCCGGGATGTCGTGAGAGGGTCCGATATTGGTGCTGAGGGCGTGCGTGAAACGACGCGTGATCCGCCGGAGCTCGTCTTCGGTGTGCTCGCGCGGGTTGAACTTGATGCCGCCCTTGCCGCCTCCGAAGGGGATTCCCATCAACGCTGACTTCCAGGTCATTTGTGAAGCAAGCGCCTTGAGCTCATCGAGCGATACGTCTTCGTGATAGCGGATGCCACCTTTGAAGGGGCCGAGGATGTTGTTGTGCTGGATCCGGTATCCCTTGAAGAGCTTCATTTGCCCATCGTCCATTCGGACTGGGAAGTGAACGATGATTTCGTTCTTGGGTTCGGAGAGAATCATGCGCACGTGGTCCGGCAGCCCGGTGACCTCGGCGGCCCGGTTCAGATACCCTTGAACGATCTCGAAGAACGGATAGTGTGCAGGTGGGACGGAGAGACGATACATCGGCTGAGGATGCTACCTGGAGCGGAACGTTTTCGGTACGAAAAAGCCGGCCTTGCGTTTCGATGATATAAGCGGCCGGTGAAACGCGCTCTGGTCGTCTTCTTGGTTCTGCTGACTGTGCTCGCGCTAGGCTTCTTCACCGTGGGGCCGAAGCTGTTCGACCGAGCGGCGAATCGCGTCCTGAGCGAAGGCCCCTTCATCGCGAGCGAGCGCGCCGAGCGGCTGTTCGACGAGCTCTTCGTCGTCGATCTCCACGCTGATCCGCTCCTGTGGGATCGCGATCTGAGCAAACGGCTGGGTTACGGGGCGGTCGACATTCCGCGATTGATCGAGGGGAATGTGGCCGTTCAGTCGTTCTTCATCGTCAGCAAATCACCCTGGACTCAGAACATCGACAGCACTCCCTCCGATTCCGATGCCATCACCACGCTGATCACCGTTCAGGGTTGGCCGAGGCGCACGTACCGAAGCTTGCTCGAACGCGCGCTTTTCCAGGCCGGGCGCCTGCACCAGCTCGCCAGCGAGTCCGAGGGCACGATGGTCGTCATCGAGAGCCAGGAAGACCTCCGGCGCTATCGAGACGCGCGATCCAAGGGAAGGATCAAAGTTGCCGGCATACTCGGCGTCGAGGGGGCCCACGTGCTCGAGGGCGAACTGACGAATCTGCAGAAGCTGTTCGATGCCGGCGTCCGAATCGTTGCGCCGACGCACTTCTTCGACAACGCGATTGGCGGTTCGATGCACGGAATCGACAAAGCGGGCCTCAGCGAGCTCGGCCGGGCGATGATTCGGGAGATGGAGTCACGCGGAATGCTTCTCGATCTAGCGCATGCGTCCTCGGCTCTGATCAAAGACGCGCTGGCGCTGTCGACCCGCCCGGTGATCGTCTCACATACCGGGGTTCGAGGAACCTGCGACAACAACCGAAACCTCTCGGATGCCCAACTCCGAGCGATCGCGGCCACCGGGGGCGTCGTCGGGATCGGCTATTGGGATACGGCGGTCTGCGGCGAGGATGCGGCCGCCATCGCAGCTGGGGTCGTCTACGCCGTTGAGCAAATCGGTGCCAGGCACGTGGCGCTGGGATCGGACTTCGACGGTGCGGTGCCCGTTCCGTTCGACACGACCGGCCTGCCGTTGATCGTCGATGCTCTCCTGGAGAAGGGGATGAGCGACGACGACATTCGTCTCGTCATGGGAGAGAACGCCGCCCGTGTCTTCGCCGAAGTGCTTCCGGACTGAGCCGCTGCGCAGTGCCGCGTGAAGTATACATCGCGTAAAGCGCTTCGTTTACGGGATGCCAAGTTGATTGCCAAGCGACTTCGTGGAGTTGCGAGTTTCGTGCTTGCGGGCGTAGCAGATCTGCGGGTCCGACCCCATCTTCGAAGTTGCGACGCCGCATAGCGAAGTTCGTCACAAACTTGTCCGATCGAACGAGGATTGCTTTCTTGAACGACACTTTGAATAGACACGACGTCATCGTTCATGGCCGATGCCACTCTCGCTTCGAGCCGGTCGCCGAGATTCTGCGCAAGCAGGTAATCACGTTCGGGGGTGGCGGCGCTGCAAGCGTCTATCTCGACGGAGAGTGCGTCGTCGACATCTGGGCGGGCGAGGCGCGACACGACGGCACACCCTGGGAGCGCGACACGATGTCGATCTGCTTCTCGGGAACGAAGGGCGTTGCCGCGACGGCCGTTCATATGCTCGCCACCGACGGCTTGCTCGACTACGACGCGCCGGTCGCACGTTATTGGCCGGAATTCGGCTGTGACGGCAAGCAAGCCATCACGTTGAGGCAGGTGCTTTCGCATCAGGCGGGGCTCCACAAGACGGTGCCGCTCGTCGATCAGCTCACTGATATTCTGGACTAGGATACGATTGTCGAGCGGCTCGCACAGACCGAACCCGATTTTCACCCGGGAACCGCAAACGGCTATCACGCCGTGACATTCGGCTGGCTGGTCGGCGAGCTCGTACACCGTGTCTCCGGGCAGAGCTTCTCGGAGTTCGTACAGCAACGGATCGTCGAGCCGCTTGGTCTCGATGGTCTTCGGATCGGCGATGCTGACACCGAGATGAACCGACTGGCGGATCTCGTCGGGCTCC
>CBDUCC010000337.1:0-4547 GCA_965365555.1 uncultured Myxococcales bacterium
GAGATTCGCCGCTGGTCCTTGTCGACCCGCTCGATCACCACGTCGATCTCATCACCTTCGGTCACCGCCTGTTTGGCGTGCGTCAGCTCCTTGCTACCGCCGAGCTCCGAGATGTGAAGGAGCCCTTCGATATTCTCTTGGATCTCGACGAACGCACCGAAGTCCGTGGTGCGAACGACTTTGCCCTTCACGGGAGCACCCGGCCGAAGCGTCTCTCCCGCCTCGTCCCAGGGATCGGGAAGGCAGGCGCGCATCGAGAGCGAGACTCGGCCGAAGCGGTCCTTGCGGGTCGCCGGCTGCACCTTGAGCACCTCGACTCCGACCTCGTCGCCCACTTTGGCTGCGTCCTGAGGACGGACGCCCCGGCTCCATGACACCTCGCTCATGTGCACCAGGCCGTCGAGCCCGCCGCCGAGATCGACCAGGACGCCGTAATCACGCACCTCGAGAACCTTGCCTTGGAGCTTCTGTCCTACCTCGAGCTCGGCCATCCGCTCGCGAGCGCGCTTGCGCGCCTCCTTCTCCAGAATGTTGCGCCGGCTGACGATGATGCTCCTCTTGCCGCCCTTGTCCTGGGGGAGGGAGAACTCGCAGCGCTGCCCGATCAGGCTGTTTGGATCCTGGATTGGGGTGAGTGACATCGCGCTTGCCGGGCAAAAGGCGCGTACGCCTCCGACCATGACGTCGAACCCACCGCGATTGAAGCCGTACACGACACCGTGCACGCGCTGATGCTGCTCGCGTGCCGCGCGCAAGGCCTTTCGAACGGCGGCCTTGTCGATCACCCGATTGACGATCGCGATATGCCCGCTCTCGGCCACGGCGCCAATCCGGCCTCGAAAGATCGCCCCGAGCTCCGGTGCGTCCTGAGCGGGCAACGGCTCGAGCAGGCTGAGGTCCGCATCGGACAGATCCTCGGGAGCTGCCGGATCCTCGGCGGGAATGCTCTCGGCGGCCTCGGCCTCGGAGCTCACTTCGGAAGGCGCGAGGTCCGACGGTGCTCGGTCCGCGCTCACCTCGGACGAAGCCCCCTCCGACTCGACCGCATCGGGCGCAGCAGACGCATCGGCCGCCGGAGGAAGCGTCGGTTCGAACGCCTCTGCACCGACCGCAGTCGCATCGAACGCCGGCGCGGCCACGACGGTATCGGCCTCGGCCAGATCGTCGTCCGGCAGATCGGTCACCTCGGTCGCGGAGTACTCCCAGGACGCCGCGTGCGACTCGATCGCTTCCGGAGCGACCGCTTCGCCGGCGTCGGGAGCGTGATCATCGGCGGCCTCGGGAGCTGCCTGCTCAGGAGCTGCCTCGGACGGGGCCGCTTCGATCCCAACCGACTCGGCGGCCGACGGAATCTGCGTTTGGGGTTCGGGCTCGGGCTCGTGGACGATGATCGGCAGATCCCGCGGCTCATCCGCGTCGGCGATCGCGGTCGCCTTGCCAAACAGGTCGACGATGATCGTGCCACGCTCGACGCGCTCGACCCGGCCGGCAATCACCTCGCCCACCGAGAACGCGTGCTTGCGTGGAGTGCCCGCGAAGAAGTGCAGGAACGGCGCGTGATGCTGCTGTCCTTTGGCATCGCCAGGCGCCTCGCTAGCGGTCTCGCTCGCGCCGCCCTTCCTCTTGCGCCGCCGGCGCCGCTTCTTCTTGCCTCCTTGCGGCCCCGGTTCACCGCTGAGCGTCTCGGCCGTTGCCTCGGCAGCGGCCACCTCCCCGCTCACGGTCTCGGCCTCGGGCGCTGCAGCCGGAGCCCCGATAGGCTCCGTGATCTGCGCGGATGCGGGCTCGTCGGCCGCGGATGCATCGACGGCATCTTCGTTGGCGGTCGTCGTTGGCGGAGGGCTCTCTTGCGATTCCACCGTCGCTACCTCCTCCGTCGAGGTCTCATCGGTTTTGGAATCGGTTTCAGTCATGCGCAATCCTCGCGCGCGAAGGACGCTCGACGCGGGAGCGGAACGTCCGGGGTTGCAGGGCTTGTAGAGTAGGCAGTGCCGGATTGGGCGTCAAGCTGTTGCCCAGCCTCTCGCCGCCGCCTAACCTCCACTGTCGGGGCATGTCGGATGTGGGTCGAGAACGCCGAGAATTCGGCCGGGCAGCGGTCGAGCTTCCCATCGAGTACGAGCGCCTGAACGCGCTGCTCTCGGATTACACACACAACATCAGCCGGGGCGGGACCTTCATCCGAACGGACCGGCCGCTGCCAGTCGGCACCATGCTCCACTTCAACATCATGGCGCCCCAGCTCGGCGACCCGATCGTCCTGCGAGGGGCCGTCCGCTGGGTCGTCCGGCCCGAGGACGCCCGCCCGGAACGCCCGTCGGGGATGGGCATCGCCTTCGAGTTCGACTCCCCGAGCCAGAAGGCAGCCCTGCAGGGGCGCCTCGACCGACTCATGGTCGCCTCGCTCGGCCTGGCGGTCTTCGAGCAGCTCATGGGCAGGCCCGCCCCCGTGCTCGAGACGGACGAGTGATGGCGGCGGTCGTCTCGATCCGGCGCGGAGACCTGACCCAGCAAGAGGTCGATGCGATCGTGAACGCGGCGAACGAACGAATGCTCGGCGGAGGTGGGGTCGACGGCGCGATTCACCGGGCCGCCGGCCCTCGCCTGCTCGAGGCCTGCCGGGAGGTGCCCGAGCTGCGGCCTGGCATTCGATGCCCGACCGGCCAAGCGCGCATCACGCCGGGCTTCCTGCTCCGTGCGCGGTACGTCATTCACACCGTCGGCCCGGTCTACGCTGCACGCTCGGTCGATGCGGAGCTTCTCGGCTCCGCCTTTCGAGCTTCACTGACACTCACCGTCGAGCACCAGCTTCGCTCGATCGCCTTTCCCGCGATCTCCTGTGGAGTCTATGGCTACCCTGCCTGCGAGGCAGCCCGGGTCGCTCGACTCGTGCTCGAGGAGCGCAGCTGGTCCCTCGATGAAATTCGCTTCGTGCTCTTCTCCGAGGACGTCTTCGACGCCTGGCGCTCGGAGCTCGGCTGAAGCGCTAAAAGTCGACGACGTCGAGTTTTTGACGCGCCTTGTCGCCGGCGCGCTGCCAGTCGTTTTCGAGCTTCAACACCCCGCGCGGGCACATGTGAGCGCACATGCCGCAACCGACGCAGGAGGCTCGCGTGAAGCTCTGATTGCTCTGCGCGTAGGAACGAACGTCGATCCCCATCTCACAATACGTGCTGCAGTTCCCGCAGGAGATGCACATGTCGGGCTTCACCGCGATCCGGTAGCGACCGACCTTCTGCACCCAGCCCAGGATCGCCGCCATCGGGCAGAAATTCCGGCACCACACCCGCGGCCCGAGAACCGGATAGAGCCCGGTGCCGATGACGCCTGCGAGGATCGCACCAACGGCGAAACCGTAGAAGCTCTTGATCGACCAGTCCCTCCAATCATTGCCGGCGACGATGCGGTGAAAGGTCGGGTGGTCCTTCCCGATCAGCCAGTCGAGACCGATGAGAAAGGTCGTCGCGATGGCAATGAAGAGCACGAGGTGGATACTCACCTGTTCGAAGCGCCAAGACTTCGTCGACTTACTCGTCAGATGTCGCCATGGATCGCCAAAGGTGTTCGCGAGCCCTCCACAGCCGCAGACCCAGGAGCAATACCAGCGCTTGCCGTAGATCAGGGCGAGAACCGGCGCGGCCAGCAAGGAGCCAACGACGGTGTAAAGCGTGAAGTAGAGCGGCAGGTCGGCGAGCGTCTGCGGGTAGAGATAGTCGTACTTGAGCGGCCAGAAATACGACAGGTAGATCTCTTTGCCGCCAAACAGCGGCATGATGAACGGCAGAGAAAAGCCAAGCGCGATCTGGATCGCGATGTTGGCCGTGATGCGATAACGGTTGTACCGACTGTTGCCGTGACGCCGCAGATAGTAGACGCCGCCCGCAACCATCGCGACCGAGTAGAGGAAGCCGTAGAGGTACCAGCGGTTCCGGAGCCCAAGGGCCTCGGAAACCGTGGTCAGTGGGGTGACTCCGAAATGCTCCTCGACTTTGTGCTCCCAGTAGAGAACGACGTAGAAGAGCACCAGGGCCGCGGAAATCGACACGCCGATGAGGCTGCGGTTTCGCCAGCCTTCGCGGTAGGTGCTCAGTAGCCCGTTTTGTCCCTGCAGATCCACGTCAGCTCCTCGGTAGCCGGAGCGGGGGCACGAACTCCGTGTCGAACGCCGCTTCGTTCAGATGGCGGAGAACCCAGCCGAGGGTTCGCCGCTCTTCGATCCATTGGATGAAGACGCTGTGGTCCCAGCGCCGGCCGAGCATGTTGAAACCGACCACTCGATCCCGCTGCGTGACGATCCTGCTCGTGCTCCGGACCTTGCCCGTCTCCTCGTAGAACCAGTTCTTTTCGTCCTCGAGCTCGAAGTTCACCAGCCCTGCGGTCGTGTACTCGATGTCCATCAGCTTCGCCGAGTTGTACCAAGTGCCTCGCGAATAGCGCGCGTCGTCCCCGAGTATCGCCGCTCCGGCAACCCGCCCTTGATCGCGCGCCGTATACCAGAGTTGCTCGGGGCGTTGAGAGCCGTCGAACCAGCGGACCGACGCACAGTC
>CBDUCC010000338.1:0-4507 GCA_965365555.1 uncultured Myxococcales bacterium
ACGCGCGAACCACCGAGATCGAGCAGCACCTCGAACGCGATCCGGCACTTCGAGAGTACATACGATTGACTCCAGGTCTGCGCATGCCCGGCGCGTTCGATCATTTCGAAACGGCCGTGATGATGGTTCTCAATCAGAATACGAGCCCGGGCGACGCATCGGAGCTCATGGATCGCATCGTCGACAAGTACGGCAAACAAGTAGAAACCTCGCAGCTGTCCCTCACCCACACGTTTCCGACGCCCGCCGTTTTGAGCGGTGCTCGCCTCGAAGCGCTGGGGGTGCCGAAGCGAAGAGCACGTTCGGTGCAAGCACTTGCCAAGGCAGTCCACGAGGGTGCGCTACGGCTGGACGGCGCAGCCTCGCTCGATGCCGCAGTCGAGGGCCTCCGCTCGATTGCAGACGTCAGCACCACGACGGCGCAGTACGTTGCGATGCGCGTCTACGGCGAACCCGACGCGTTCCCTTCGAACAACCCTTGGCTACGCCAGGCGATGTCGGCGAACGGTGCTCCCGTCTCGAGCGCCGAGCTCGAGAGCCATGCCGAGGGCTGGCGACCCTGGCGCGCGTACGGCGCGATGCACCTCTGGGCGTCGCTCTTGAGTGACGATCCTCGAGCGATGGCTCTGTGGGGCGGCGCCGCGGAGGCTCCTTCGGCCGATCAGGTCGCTTGAGCAGACTAGCCTGGCGCCCGGGTTCGTGACAGCTTCCGGCCGATGGTTACCTACGAGACCGAGACGACGATCGAGGCATCGCCCGACGCCGCGTGGAAGCATCTGATCGCGTTCGACCGGCACGACGAGTGGAGCCGGCACTTCAAGCTACGCGGTGCGCCCGATGTGGGGTCGCACGGGCGCGTCGAGTTCGAGTTGTTCGGGAGGCCGGCCGGTGCGCCCGTGGTGATCCAGAAAGCCGATCCCGGTCGCGAGCTTCGATGGCACGGAGGCCTAAAAGGAATCGTGTTCGGCAGCCACTACTTCATCATGGAGCCGCTCGATGGAGGGAGCCGAACCCGCTTTCGTCATGGTGAGAGCTTCTCGGGGGTCCTCGCGCCGCTCGTCTGGGCGCTCCTCAAGGCGCAGCTCGGCCCGTCGTACAACGGCTTCAACCAAGACCTGAAGCGCCGGGTGGAGCAGGACGCTTGATGCCGCTCGGCGATCGCCACATCCCGCTCTCCGCGCAGCCGAACTTCCGGGATCTCGGCGGATACGAGGCCGCGGACGGCCGCCGGGTCCGCTGGGGCATGGTCTTCCGTTCCGGCGAGCTCAGTCAGCTCGTTCCGAGCGATGTCCAGAAGCTCGGCGAGCTGGGCATCAGGACCGTCGTCGACCTTCGCTCGCCGGAAGAGATCTCGGCGCGCGGGGAGGGCCGTCTGCCGCCCGGCGCCGCGCTGCGGCCGATGCCGATCACCTCGAGCGACATGTTCGCGAAGATCATTCCGATGCTGCTGCAGGGGGATTTTTCTCAGGTTCCGTCCGACCTGCTCGACAAGGTCAACCGTCTGCTCGTTCGGGACTTCTCCGCGCAGTTCGGCGGTCTCTTGCGCGCGCTGAGTGATCCGGCGAACCGGCCCCTGGTGTTTCACTGCACCCAGGGCAAGGATCGGGCGGGGTTCGGTGCCGCCATGGTGCTCTCCGCGCTCGGGGTTCCCTGGGACACCGTCGTAGAGGACTACCTCCTTTCCAATCACTTCCGAAAAGCCGACAACGACAAGATGCTCCGCATGATCCGGAGCTTTGCCTCGTCGAAGGCCGGCGCGGAATCTGAAGAAATCGCGTATCAACGCGTCGAAGGCCTGTTGTACGTCAAGAGACAGAGCCTGCAGGCGGCGCATGATGAGATCTTGGAGCGTCACGGGAGCATCGAACGGTACCTCGTCGACGCGCTCGACTTCCCGACGCCGGAAATCCAACGCTTGCGAGACGAGTTGCTGGAGTGAAGATGACGCGGTTCAGAACGAAGCTCGGATGGGTCTTGGGGTTGGCACTGGCGTGCACGACGGTGGCGGGAGTGCCCCATCAAGCGACCGCCGGAGGCAAGACGATCATTCGCTATGCGACGCTCGCGCCCTCGCAGTCCACCTTCGGCAAGGTGCTCAAGGCATGGAGCCGAAGCCTCAGCAAGGAGACGGACGGCCGGGTCGAGCTTCGCTACTACTCGGGCGGAAGCCAAGGAGACGAGCGTGACTTCATCCGGAAGATGCGTGCCGGTCAGATGGATGCCGCCGGCGTCACCGCCACCGGGCTCGGGATTATCGTCCGCCCTGTCTTGGTGCTCTCCTCTCCCGGCCTGATCGAAACCTACGAGGAGCTCGAGCGCGTGCGCGGCGCACTCACGCCGCGCTTCGACGAGATGTTTCGCGAGGCCGGCTTCGAGCTCCTTGCCTGGGCCGACGCGGGCAAGGGCCGGATCATGTCCACTCGGCCGATCCTCAAGCCCTCCGACCTCCGGTCGGCCCGTCCCTGGGTTTGGAAAGACGACCCGATCTTCAGCGAGTTTCTCAAGGTGGTCGGTGCCAATGGCGTCCGGCTGGGTGTGCCCGAGGTGTACGGCGCACTCCAAACCAAGATGGTCGATGTCGTGCCGGCTTCGGCGATCGGCGCCGTCGCGCTTCAGTGGTACACCAAGCTCAACTACATGTCGAAGGACAGCTTCGGCATCGTGATGGGCGCGTCGATCGTGAAAAAGGAGAAGTTCGACCAGCTTTCGCCCGAGGACCAGCGCGTTTTGAAGGATACGGCGGCGCGCGCCGGACGAGCGTTGGACAGTGTCGTGCGCCGCGACGACGCCGAGGCCTTCAAGGTACTGATCAAGCGCGGGATCGAGCTGGTCGACACCGCTCCCTACCTGTCGGAGTGGGAGGCCGCGGCCGCCGAGACGCGGACGCGCCTCACCGGGCGCATCTTCAGCAAGAGCTTGTTGCTCGAGGCCGAGGCGGCCGCGAAGGGCCCCTGAGTGAGCCGATCAGTCTGCTGGCGGGAACGCCTGCAGGCCGTAGGAGGGGGAGGCGTTGACGAATACGCCGGGCCGGCACTTCATGCGCACCGACTCGAACTCGACTTCCTCGGTCTGACAGCGAAGGTCCTCGTCGGGATAGGTCTCCGATGGGTACTCCGCCAGGAAATCGTCCACGAGGTCCGGGTCGCTCACGCATTCCGCGTTCAACCGGTAGTCGCCCGGGTCGGCGTTGAGAATCAATACGCCTCCGTCGAGTGACGCATAGGTGCGCGCCCGATCCGGAATGACGTTGTCGCCGAAGTAGATGGGACCTTCAGCGATCTCGGCGCCATCCGGTACCTCGATGCCGAGGACCGCGCCAGCTTGTCCGTGGTGTCCGGGGTCTCCGATGGTTCTTCCGTAGCGGGTAAACGTGCTGACCATCTGACACTTGCTCGAATCGGTGCGAATGCCGAGAAGCAGCTCGATCGCGGCATATAGCTCGTCGTTCGGCACTTGGAAGGTGAGGTCGCTGAGGTCTGTATCGGGCACGGTATGTGTCTTGGTGTACGCCAGCGGATAGTTCTCGTGCTCCAGGACGAAGGTGGCGTCTGAACCGGAGGGCATGCCTTCGATGGTGAACTCGCCCTGATCGTTGGTCGTCGTGCTCAGCTCCGGCATCTCCAGCACCGACACGGTCGCGCCGGCAATCCGGTCGTAGCCTCCTTGGCCGGGGAGGGTGAAGCCCCAGGCGATCCCTCCCATCGAGACGGTGGCCGTCGGAAGCCCGCCCGAGCCCCCGTCACCCGCTGCGCCGCCCATGCCCGCATGGCCACCGGCGCCCGTGCCGGCCTCGTTCGAGCTCCCGCAGCCGCCAAGCACCAGTCCCATGCTGAGCGCAAGAGCACCCAGTAAGTCGATACGCCTCATTCCATCCTCCCGAGCCCTTTGCTCTAGCAAGCTTCGGAGATCGAGGCCAGTCCGTCATGAATTGAAAAACGCGCCGGGTGCACGAGGCACACCGGCGCGCTGTTCGTTCGGCTCCCGTTGCCGGGAGACTCTGCAGGTGACTACTCCGCGGCGGGCTCGGCCTGCTGCTCGGCGGTCTCGAAGTCCGAAAGGTCCGGAAGCTCCTCGAGGTTCGGCTGAAGCGCGATCTCGATGCGACGGGGCGGCGCGCGACCCTCGGGGGTCGTGTTGTCGGCGACGGGCTGCGTGTCCGCGTAGGCGGCGGCCGAGACCCGGGTGGCGGGAACGCCGTACTCGACCAAGAGCTTGGTCACGTCGATGGCGCGAGCGCCCGAAAGCTCCCAGTTGGAGGGGAAGCGCTTGGTGCGAATCGGCTTGTCGTCGGTGTGCCCACCGATTTGGAACATGCGGCCTTCGAGGCTTGCGAGCACCGGACCCAGCTCGGCGAGAACGCGGACGCCCTCTTTCTTGAGCTTTCCGATATTACGTGCAAGCTTCGCTGTAAAAAAGACTACAATGGGATTTGTCACTAAGATAAAAATTGCAAGCGGCCAATGGATCCAAAACAGTACAAGCGCAGAGAAAGGCAATACAAAAGAGG
>CBDUCC010000339.1:0-4500 GCA_965365555.1 uncultured Myxococcales bacterium
GTAGAGCCGGACAATGGCGTGCCACCCCGTTCCCGGCGTCGTCTGAATCCAGTTGGCTCGCTGCCGGCGGTCGCGCGGCTCTCTCGGACCGAAGCGGAGGGTGGTCGAGCCATCCTCGTTTCGTCGCAGGCCCTGTTGGCCACTCAGGATGCTCGGGAACCGCTGTCCGCTTTGAAGCATCGAACGGGTTTCGCTGTCGTAGAGGGTCATCGACCAGAAGTACGCCGCTGGCACGTCGGCGGGCAGGGTGACTGTGTACGTGCGTCCGCCGTCGAGAAGCTGGCCCCGGCGATCCCGGAAGCTCACCGCAGCGTCCGATCGACTCTCTGGTCCGACCGCCTCCATCGAAGGCGCCACGGCGTTCGACAGCATGTGAAAGCGCACTCGGGCGTCCGTGCAGAGCGCTCCGTTCGCTCGATCGCCGTCGCCCGCCGGCAAGACGACACGCTCCCATTGCCGATCCTCGAACAGCCTGGCGGTCTCGTCTCGTGGCGCGAAGAGTAGGGCGCGCGCCGTCCCATTGCCCACGGCGGCTGCATCGTTGAGGATTTGGCGCATCCGTTCGTCGGGCTCGAACCGCCGGTCCTTCTCGATACCGATGGAGGCGAGCGTGCCGAGGAGCTCGGCTCCCTGTGCTTCGTTCGGCTCTTCCTGAACCAGCTCGCTCAAGAGCTCGAAGAACGAGAAGTCGGTCGGGGCGACGGTGCTGAAGGCTTTGCCCGAGACGTCGACGAACATGTTGGGCGGAGGGCGCTTCGCCTCCCGAATGGGGTAGATCTTCAGCCCCCGCTCGAGCTCTTGGACTGCTCGCTTCGGGCTTCCTTTCGATAGGAAGCCTCGAAACACGGCCCAGACGCCGAAGGTCGGCGACTCGATCGCGTACTTCGTGCGGGGAACGTAGCCGGCGTACTGAGGAGGGATGATCACGTAGCGGCCTCCGCGGCCCCGATCTGCCCCTTCCTTGCCGGTTTCCCCGAGGGGCCGCTGCCATGCATCGACGAAGAGCCCGTCTACGCGCGGTGGCGTCTCGACGACGATCGGCCCGCCTTTCAGACTTATCCATGCGATCGCATAAATGCTCTCCGTATCCTCGGTGAGGAAGAGCGACTTGGAGTCCAGGAGCGATCGCGTCAGCAGGACGGTGTAGTTCGGAAGCATTCCGGCCTCGTCCATCCCGTTTCGCATCGCCATCATCGAGACCCCGGGCAGCGCCTGGAGATACGCCCTGACGCCACGCATGAAGTCGAGGTGCTCGTACACGGCCTCGACCGTCGCCTCGGCCGGAAGTCCATCGAAGAACTCGAGCCTGCCGATCCGCGTGTCGACCGTGGCGGGTGTGAGGAGCTGTTCCGGGGTCCGCGCGTACTGCTCGCTCGTAGGCTCGGACGGCGGAGCAGGCGCCTTGGCCGCGGTCGCGCATCCCAGAAGCGCACATGCAATCAGCATGGCGCTGCGCGAGCTCGAGTGCCGGGCCCACGAGAGTCCTGTCGCCCGTCGCATGGTCACGGAGTCACCCCTCGCACGGTGAGCGAACACTGACATCACGCCCGGTCGAGTCGAACCGAAATCCTGGTGGAGCGACGGGGGATCGAACCCCGGACCTCATCACTGCCAGTGATGCGCTCTCCCAGCTGAGCTACCGCCCCAGGAAGCGAGCGCACCTTCTAGCCCCCCACGACCGATCGGGCAAGCGGCCCGGTTTTTTGACCTTTTCGAGCGACGAAGCGAAAGCGGAGGAGATGCGCGCCGTGCTCTTCAGCCTCGTCTTGCTCACCGCCTGTCATGGCTACGACGACCTCGCGCTGCTGGAGGTCGAGCAGATCGAGCCGCCCGAGATCGAGGCGGGCACGACCCTGCGGATTCACGGTCGAGGCTTTCCTCTCGGGCGTGATCCGAGCATTGAGCTTCGCGGACGGAGCTACCGGCCCGGCCGCGCAACGACACCCATCGAAGCGTCTCTTCCCGGCATCGTCCGGTCCGAGTCGCTCATCGAGATCCCGATCACGGCGGAGCTGATCGATGCGATCGGCGGCCGCGTCACCTTCGATGGCGAAATTCGCGTCGCGTTTCCCGCTTCGGACGGGCGCCGGGATGTATTCTCCGCCGAGCCCGTCCGCTTGGACCTACTTCCCGATACCGAGACGCAGCTCCGGGCTGAGGGGACCGCTGAGGACGCGGATCAACCGTCCCCGGCCGCCGAGTTCGGCCTCCGCCTGAGCCGCGAAGAGCTCGGCTCGGCCGGCGTTCGCGTCGAAGCCGTGCTGCCAGGCAGCTTCGCCGAACGGCAGGGGATGAAATCGGGCGACATCGTGGTCGAGCTCGATGGGCTGAGCGTCTACAGCTCGCGCGATTTCGTGCCCGATCCGAGCAAGACGGAGTCCACGGTAGTCGTCTCGCGCGAAGGGCTCCGGGCGGCACATGCCCTGCGTTGGCCGCACGAGGCGACCGCGCGACGCGGCGGTCCGCTCGGGCTTGTCGTCTTCGCGTTCCTGGGCTTGCTCCTGGGCTGGGCCTCGCCGTTAGCTCTTGGTCTTGCCCAGGCTCCGGTACGTTCGCCGGCGCGAGCTTGGCTCGTCCGCGCGGCGCTGATCGCCGGATTCTCGGCGCTGATCCTGCTCGTCTCGAGTCTCCATTGGATGACGATGTGGATCCTGGTGCTCGGAACCTTTGCAGCGCTGTTCGCCCTCGTGACCCGCGAGCGGACCGCGAGCATCGCGTTTGCCGTGATGCTTGGCGCGGCGCTCAGCGTGATGCTCCTCGCAACATCCGCCAGCATTCCTGAGATCGTCGGAGCGCAGGGCCCCGGCATCTTGCGCTGGTACCTTTTTCAGTCTCCGGTCTCGTTCCTGGCGTTCGGTGCCTACCTTTGCGCCACGACGACGATCGCCCAAAGCTCCGGGCTCTGCGCTTCCTTGTACGTCTCCGCTGCTGCCGTGCTCGGAGCTGTGCTGTTTCTCGGAGGATGGCCGCTCGGCGCGCCGCTGCTCGGTTCCGCGATCCTGGCTGGCAAGGCGATACTGATCCTGCTTGCCGCCCGAACGCTCGACCCAAGGACCGAGCTCGGCATCGTTCTTTGCGGATCCGCAATCGCGCTCGCGCTGCTTGGTTGGATCGTCGACCTCGGAGCTCTCTTCCCAGAGTGGAGTGCACTTGCGATGGGACTGCTGATCGCCCTGAGCACCAGGGCTCTTGTGCCTCCACTCCGAAAGCCGTCCTCGCCGGTGCCCGCCTGACTCAGGCGGCCTGCTTCAGAAAATCTTGCAGTAAGGCTCGCTGCTCGGCCGAAGGGGAGAGGAACTGCAGGCCGGCCTCGTGACCCCGCGGTCCTGCCGGCCTCGACCAACGCACCGAAGCCGCGCACTCGAACGGGACTCGTTCCGGGTCCTCGATCCCGTCTTGGGTCAGAAAGAGGCTGACCGTGAGGACCTCGCCGACCGTCAGGGGTCGACCAAAGTAGACCGCCGCGCCTCCGGGGCTCAGGTTCTTCGTCTCGGCGTGCCGCGCCTCTCCGGTGATCGTCAGCTCGCAGGAGATGCTCACCTCGAAACGATCGTGCTCTCGCGGCGTCTTTGCCTTCATCCCTTCTTGATGATGAGCAAGGACGGGTCCTCGGCGCAAACTCCTGGCATCAGGGCGGCGCTACGGCGGCGCCTGGGAGCGCCGCGCCTTGGCCTCTTCGCGTACCGCCGCCGCCTCCTCGAGAAGCTCCGAATCGGCCGGCTCTTCGTCGAGCAATTTCGCGTAGATGGCTAGTGAGCGCTTGTAATGCCCCTGTTCCGCTAAGATCCGCGCCATCGTCCGAGTGGGGATCGGCTCCTCGAACAGGCTGCCGTGGTTGGAAAACACCCCGGCCGGAGGTCTCGACGGGGGTCCGCTCTGCAGCTCGGCTGCCTCCGTAGGGGGCTCGGCGGGCTCCTCGCGCGTCGACCCCGCTTCCTCGATCGGCTCTGCGGGCGCCTCTGCAACGGCTGCGGGGCTCGGGACGAGCGTGGGGACCGGCGACGGAACCGTCGCCCCCGGACTGACCTCGGGACGACCGGGGGGCTCCGACTCGACCCGAGCCTCCCCCGCGGCCTGCAGTGCCCACTTCGCGAACCCCACCACCTTGCCGATCAATCCCGAGGGCCGTTCCGATGCCGGTGTTTCCTGGTCTCGGATCGCCTGAATCAGCTGCCCTCGACTCATCGCGTAGGTGTCGGGCACGCCGAGGCGCTCGGCCTCGCTGCGGAGCTCAGAGGTGGTCAGGTTGTCGAGTCGCGTCAGATCCATCGGGCCAACTCCGGGTTCGACCCTTGTAGCGCGTTCTCGGCCGCGTCGCAGTCCAGAGCGATCTGCGCCTTGAGGGCGTCCAGGTTCTCGAACTTCCGCTCGCCGCGGATCCGTCCGACAAAGCCGATACGCATGCGCTTTTCGTAGAGGTGGCCGTCGAAACCGAACAGGTGCACTTCGACCGAGTGACCGGCGGCGAACGTTGGTCGGTTGCCGAGGTTGGCCACGCCG
>CBDUCC010000340.1:0-4499 GCA_965365555.1 uncultured Myxococcales bacterium
GACGGTTCGTCGGCGGGCATCGCCATCAGCAAGCGCTCGAGGCCCATCGCAAAGCCGATCGCCGGCGTCTCGGGCCCGCCGAGACTCTTCACCATGTCGTCGTAGCGCCCGCCACCGAGGAGTGCGTTCTGCGCACCGAGGCCTTCACTCTTGCCGAGGACTTCGAAGAGTGTGCGTGTGTAGTAGTCGAGCCCGCGCACCAGAGCGCCATCGACCCGGTACGGCGTGCCCAGCTTCGTCAACGTCTCCTGAAGACCGTCGAAGTGTTCCCGATCCGCGTTCGTCAGATGGTCTCCAAGCGATGGTGCCTCCGATGCGATCTCCGCACAGCGCGGCACTTTGCAGTCGAGGACCCGGAGTGGGTTGACATCCATTCTGCGCTGGCAGTCCGAGCAAAGCTCGCTGCGAAACGGCTCGAGGTAATCGAGGAGGGCTTCTCGGTACCGGGCCCGGGTCTCCTCTCCGCCGATCGAGTTGAGCAGCACCTCGACCTCGGTGATCCCGAGACCTGAGATGAACCCGACCACCATGTCGATGACCTCCGCGTCCACGTACGGGCCCGGATCCCCGAACACCTCGACGCCGGCTTGGTAGAACTGCCGGTACCGACCCTTGGCCGGGCGCTCCCGACGGTACATCGGCCCGAGATAGTACCACTTGGTCACCGGCTCTTTGGCCTGGACGTTGTGTTGGACGTATGCGCGAACCGAGGACGCCGTGCCTTCCGGCCGCAGCGTCAGCGATTTGTCGCCGCGGTCCGTGAACGTGTACATCTCTTTTTCGACGATGTCGGTCGTCTCCCCGATCGACCGCACGAAGAGCGCGGTCGGTTCGACGATCGGAAAACGCGCCTCTCGGAACCCGTATCGCTCCGCCCGCGCACGGAATGCGTTCTCCAGTCGATGCCACTTCGAGATCTCGTCGGGCAGGATGTCCTTCATCCCCTTGACCGCGCGCAAGCTCATGGCGTCCGGTTACTCGATGAGCCCGCCGCAAGCAAGGAGCCGCAAGCGAGCGGCAGTGCCTCCCGAAGCTTCGTCGAAGCTACTTCGAGAAGGTGACGAAGACGTAGTTGAACCCGTCCTTGCCCTTTTTCTGGGTGATGGTCGGGGTTGCATCCCGGCGCAGCTCGAAGACCATCGTCGCGTTCTTCTTGCCAGTGCGCTGAACGGTCGCGCGAATCACCGGCGTGTCGAAGTACTGCGTCTCGAGGGGCAGGTAGTTCGTCTTTAGGTGAACCTGGATGTCGTAGAGCATCAGCTCGAAGCGACCCGGGGTCTGTTTGCTCGCAAACCGGACTTGCTTGGAGGTCTGGACGAAGAACACCGAGTCCCCGTCCTTCATCATGAAACCGGGCCAGGTCAGCATCACCGCGCCTTCGGGGATCTCCTCGGCCTTGGGCGGAAGGTTCTCTGCGGTCTCGGACGCCGGGTTCACCCCGCCGTATCCGTCGGCCGCTGCGATCGATGGCAGCAAACCGAGCGCCATTCCGAGCACTGCGATGATCGATGTCTTGCCCACGCTTCAAGAGTACGCGACCGGGCGTGCCGGACCCAAATTTCACCCGGGTGACCCGGAATTAGTGCCCGCGGCCGCCTTTCAGCAGATGGCTGACCCCTTCTCCGAGGCCCTCGAGGGTCAGCGGGAACATATCGAACACCTGCCGCACGTACTCGATCGTGTTGCCGTTCCAGTACCGCTGAGGCTCGGGGTTGAGCCAGATGCTGCGATGGTAGTGCTGGCTCAGCATCATCAGCCACTGAAGCCCTTCGATGCCGCGGTCGTCCCCGAGGTCGAGGGAGCCGCCTGCCGCGAGAAGCTCGTAGGGAGCCATGAGCGCGTCACCGACGACGATGAGCTTGTAGTGCGGCCCCGTCTCGTGAAGGAGGTCACGCACCTTGATCGGCGTGTCGAAGCGCTCGGTTTCGTAGACGTGGCCGTACACGCAGTTGTGGAAGTAATAGGTCCGAAGCTCTTTGAAGTGCGTCGACTTCTTCGCCGCCGAGAATAGCCGTGAGCACAGATGGGCGAACGGGTCCATCGAGCCGCCCACGTCCATCATCAAAATGATGCGCGTGTTGTGCCGCCGCGGAGGGCGGGTGACCACCTCGAGCTCGCCGCCATTCTGGGCCGTTTGGTCGATCGTGCCCTCGAGGTCGAGCTCTTCCTCACCTCCCTCGCGCGCGAAGGCTCGGAGCTTGCGGAGGGCCACTTGCATCTGCCGGACGTCGAGCGTGAGGTCCTGGCGGTACGGGCGGTAGAGTCGGGCGTCGGCGACTTTGACCGCGCTCCGACCGCCGCCTTTGCCTCCGATGCGAAAGCCTTTCGGCGCTCGGCCGCTGTGTCCGAACGGCGAGGTGCCGCCCGTGCCGATCCACTTGTTGCCGCCGTGATGCTCCTCCTCTTGCTCCGCCAGGCGCTCTTCGAAGAGCTTGCGAAGCTCGTCGAGGTCGAGGTTCTCCACGAACTCGCGCTGTTCGTCGGTGAGCTCGCCCACGTTCTCCTTGGCCTCCTGTAACCAATCCCAGAGCTCGTCTTTGAGCTTCTTGCTCTCGATCTCGATGCCCTTGAAGAACGAGAGGAAGGCCTCGTCGAACGAGTCCAGATGCGACTCGTTGTGAATCATCACCGAGCGGGCGACGTGATAGAAGCCGTCGAGCGAGCTGTCGTGAAGACCTGCCTTCAGCGCCTGAGCGAGCGCAATGACCTCCTGCGTCCCGACGGGGACGCCTCGGCCGCGTAACTCGAACATGAAGGGGACTAGAATCTCAGCTTCTCCACTGCCTGCCGCCCGAAAGCTGGTCGGCAAATGCTACCAGGTCTTGCTCCTTCTTGAGCAGCGCTCCCAAGAAGGGGAGGTTGTCTTCGAGCTTCACGCTGTCGATGCCAGCGCGCTGAAGCACGGCGATCCAGTCGACGAGCTCACTCGTGCTCGGGCGCTTTCGGAGCCGTCGCATGCTTCGGATCTCGTAGAAGGTTTGAAGGGCCTGCTCGACCAGAGCCTCGTGCACGTTCGGGTGGTGCACCCGAACGATGTCCTGCATCAGCTCTGGCGTGGGGAAATCGATGAAGTGGAAAACGCAACGTCGAAGAAACGCATCCGGTAGTTCTTTTTCCGCGTTGCTCGTGATGATCACCACCGGGCGCTCGGTCGCTATGATGTCGTCCTGGGTCTCGTCGACGTGGAAGCGCATCCGGTCGAGCTCGTTCAGGAGATCGTTTGGAAACTCGACGTCCGCTTTGTCGATCTCGTCGATGAGGAGCACGACGCGCTCCTTGGCGTTGAATGCTTCGCCCATCGGTCCGAGCTTGATGTACTGACGGATGTCGTTGACGTCCTTGTCCCCGAAGCGGGAGTCGTACAGGCGTTGCACCGTGTCATAGACGTAGAGGCCGTCTTGCGCGCGAGTGGTACTCCGGATGTTCCAGCGGAGGAGCTTCATGCCGAGGGCTTCCGACACGGCTTCGGCCAGAAGGGTCTTGCCGGTTCCGGGCTCGCCGCGGACCAGGAGCGGGCGTTCGAGGACGATCGCGCAGTTGACGGCCGACTCCAGGGCCTCGCTGGTGAGGTAGGTCTCGGTGCCGGTAAAACGTCGGAAATCTTCAGTCATGTGGCGCGGAACTTAACATGGTCCTGAAATTTGGCGACCGCGGCGGGGCGGCGGCAGCCCAGGACTGCAGGGGTGCAGCCAAGGTGCGAGGAGGCCCCGAGCGAGCCTGCGCAAGCTTCGGAGCTCCTCCATTCCGAGGCGGAACCGTCCGACATTACAGCGAGTTAAGTTGCTGCGACCGGGCTCTGGACCCCTCCTTGACACCACAGGCTCCCCAACGAATAGTAGCGCACCTTAATCGCCGGGGAGGGCTCCTCGGCCTCGTTTCGAGCGTGAATTCCAATGCCAGCCTTCGTCCTACAGATTCAGGACCTCGACGAGTCGGGGAAGGATTGGAGCTTTGCCATCGGCAAGGAATGGCTCCGCTCGGCACTCGCAGACAGCGAGCTCGAGCCGGGGGCTGAAGAGGGCCGGCTCGAGATCCACGCCCAACGAAGCGGCATCGACGTGTTGGTGCAGGGTCACATTCGGGCCCAGCTCGCGGCGACCTGTGCCCGATGCCTCGGCGAGGTGCCCCTCGGCATCGACTTGGCGCTCACCGCGCTTTTCAGCCCCGAGCATACCCGCCCGGCCGACAGTGACGAGATCGACGTCCGGCTCGACGAGGTGAACCGGGACTACTATGGCGGGGCAGAGATCGAGTTGGATCCCATGGTTCGGGAGTACCTCCTGCTCGAGGCTCCGATGAAACCGCTTTGCTCTGAGGGTTGTGAGGGAATCGCCGTCCCTGAGCACCTTCGACCTCCCGACGAGGTCTTTGGGGAGTCGGTGCCCGACGCGCGACTCGCCCCACTACTGAAAATCAAAGAAGCACTTACGAAGAACGAGGAGTAATCCCGTGGCAGTACCGAAGAGACGAACCAGCCCGATGAAGCGCGACCAGCGGCG
>CBDUCC010000341.1:0-4483 GCA_965365555.1 uncultured Myxococcales bacterium
GGGAGGGCGAGACCCTTCGCGACGTCTACGAGCGGCTCCTCGACTGGCAGGCCCGGCCGATCGGGCGAGGGCGCAACAGTCGGGCCGGCCACGGTCCACGGAGCCAGAAGGAGGCCGAGGTCTTCGCCACGTTCCCGAACCCGGTGGGTGACGACTGCGACTTCATCCTCCACCTGCTCCGGCTCTTCGACACCGAGCTTCGCTGGTATGTGCTTGCCGCAAACGATGACGAGGAGCGGATGGCCCGCGTGCTCTTCGATCCACAGACACTGCCGGGCTTCAGCGATTCGGGCGCGCATCTCACCAACATGGCGTACTACGACTCGAATCTTCGCGGCCTTCAGATCGCGCAGCGCCGGTCGCTCGACGAGGTCGCCTATCATGTCGCTCGCCTGACGAGCGTGCCCGCCGCATTTTGGGGTCTATCCGAATCGCTCGGTACGGTCGAGCGCGGCCGGCAAGCCGATCTCGTTCTGATCGACCCAGACGCTCTTCGTGCCTACGACTCCGATGCCAACACGACCTTCGGCTATCGCGAGGCCGTCGCCGCCGAGCAGATGCTGAACCGAAGCGACGGCGTCGTCACCGACGTCTGGGTCGCCGGCCGCCGGGCCTGGCATGGCGCGGCTCCCTCCGATGAGCTCGGCAAGGTCAAGATGGGCCGCGCCCTCACGGTCAATGCTCAGCGCCAGTAGTCGACGCGTCCGTAGAAGAACCCGTCTTCACCGCCCCAGATGGTGTGGCGCTCGTTCAACTGGTCTTCGGGGGCATCGGCATCCCAGACCCGCCACTTCGTGAACACGCATTCCCGTCGAAGCCGAACGGCCTCGAGCGTATACGCATCGTTACGGCCGGGAACGATGTCGGGTCCGGTCGGCGTCCCGGTGCACCGCACCTCGCTGTTCTTGATGCCGATCCCGGGTGCCTCCGCTGCGCCATCGGTATCTTCGCCACGGGGCTGATAGGGCCAGGTGTTGAGCCATCGTGCCGCCTCCTCGGCGGTCGCGGGCTTGGGCCTCTGACCGTCCTCGCTCACCTCGTCGATCGACGCCCAGAGCGTCGCCTCGGTGCAGCAGGGACTCGGCACGGCGAGCAGCCCTTCGAGCTCGGTCTTCCAGGACGTCGTGCTCTCTCCTGGAAGCGCGAGGAAGAAGCCGATCGCGAGGAGCGCACCACCGACCACGAGCGACACCACGAGGATCATCCGTTTGTCGGCGGATTGCATGAGTGCGACGATCTTCGGCCTACGGAGCCGTCGGAACGTCGTCCGGGCAGATGATGGTGTCGCACAGGGTCTTGGTGCACGCTCCGTCGGTCGCGTCGACGCAGACTTCGGCGAGACCAGGTCGGTCGCAGATGTAGGTCGCGTCCTGGGCGACGACGTTGAAGGGCTCCTGAATGTTCTCCGTGTTTTCGAAGCTGCCCCAGAGTGTGCTGAGTGTCAGTGTGAGTGGAAGGGGTAGACCGTCGGTATCCTGACCTCGTGTCTCGACGCGGGTCGACACCTGGCCGGGCGGAATGCTCCGCGGGATCGAGTTGATCACGAACAGCTCGGGGCAGAGGTTCACTCGGATTCCAGCCGGACACTGCACGGTCAGGCAGCTCGTCACCCTGCAGTCCGGGTCGCCATCGTTGGCCCGCACACAGAGCTCGACCGGCCCCGACTCGCCGCAGGTGAAACGCGTCGTGCTCGCGAACCGATCCTCGAACACTCCCGAATCTGCGCTCCACTCGTTCCGGAGAGGAACGGGAAACTCGTCAGGGTCGCTCGATTCGACCGAGACGACCGTCGTTGCATCGCCAGCCGGGATCTCGATTGGGTTCGCCCTGACGGAGCTGATGATGGGGCAGGTGTTTTCGAGCGGCGTGCCCGGGCAGCGCACGGTCGTGCAGCGTTCCACCTCGCCGCAGGACGCGTCACCATCACTCGCAGAGCCGCAGATCTCGATGGTGCCGCCGACCTCGGGATCGCAGCGGTAGGTGGTCGTCGCGGCGCTCGGGTCCGCGATGGTGCCATGGCGTGCGGTGAGCATCGTCGTCAGTGGTTCGGGCCCATCGTCGGGGTCTTCGGCGTGCAAGGTGATCGTCGCCACCTCATCGGCCTCGAGCTCCTCCGGCTCGGCCGTGAGGCTGGACACCTCCGGGCAGACGTTCCGGCTCGTCGGGCAGACGACCTCGATGCACTTGGTTTCCTCACAGAGGGGTGGGTTGGGGAGGCGCACGTGCGGGCGCCGAAGAGACTGGGTCGAGGCGGCAACCTCGGAGGCATCGCTTGCCTCGTCGCTCTCGATCTCCTCGTAGAGCACGTCCACGCAGATCTCTACCGGCCCCGTCGCGTCGTACGCGCACGTGTACATCGTGTCGGTCGCAGACGCGTCGTCGAAGGTGCCACTGATCGAGCGAAGCTTCGTCGCGGTCTCGAAGCCTTGGAACCCTTCGACCTGCACGCGCACGCGCGTCTGCGCCGTGCCTTCGGGAATCTCTTCGGGCTCTGCTGTCAGCTCGGGCTCGGGGCAGAGTGAATCTCCGCCGCGACAACTCATGACGAGCAGAGCGCAGCCGAGAACGACGGGTACTATGAATCTCGAATCGCGCACTTTGAGCCCGACCGTTTTACCCGATTGCAGCGGCGAATGGGTCAAAAAAGGATCATCGAAAACCAAGGTGTTCGAGCCTCGTGACTTAGCTCACAACCGCATACACCGATGTCCGTTTCCGACCATCGAAACGGGAACGTGTCGCGTGCGAAATTCTGTGCTTCACTCCTCGCGTAACGCCCGTCTCGCGTCGACACTCGCCTTCGATGCTGCGTCGGGCCGTCCAACAGACGTCGTAGCGGAGAACCACTCAAATGACTTTTCAGACCCAGTACCTCAGCAAGACTTTCTTCATGGCCGCATGCTTCACGATCGGTTGTACCGGCAGCGGCATGGCCGGCTGCGGCAGCGATGGCGGGAGCGACACGCCGACCGTCGACTCGGACCTCATCGGTGTGTATGCGATCGACCGCTTCCAGGCGAGCACGCCTCCCGCTTCCTGTGATGAGTTGTCGGACTCGCCGACCACCGGCAACTTCCTCGTGATCTACAGCTTCGTCCCGAACGACGACCGGGAAAATCCCCGCCTTGGCGGAGTGTTCTGTGCGACCGTCGCGGACTGTGAAGACGTCGCGTCTCGAGCGCCAGAGCCCACGCTCGGATACTCCTTCCTCGAAGGAAGCGACGAGACCGGCTGGACCGGGTATGCCATCGCTCGCACGAGCCAGAGCGGCGCCATGTGTGTGGCCGACATCCAGATCCACAATCTCACGGGGCAGGGTCAGAGCATCACCATCGACACCAACACCGTCGAGACCGAGTTCGACGCCGAGATCGATGGGGATCAGGCGACCTGCGCGGTCCGGGATGCGCTCAACAGCATCACGCCGGACATGCCCTGCAAGTCGCGGCTGCTGCTCGAGGGTACGCGGAACGCGAACTAGGGCCGCATCGCCTTACTCGAAACGATTGGTGCGGACCCAATCGAAGCCACTGTCGACGAAGTGCAGCCAAAGCGCATGCGCGTGTCGGCGATCGTCGACGATGACCAGCGGTGCCTTCGCCGGCCGGTCGATGGCCTCGATCAGCTCGGCGCCGACCCAACCCGTCTCCGGGTCCAAACGGTTCGACCAAATACTCGTCCAACTGTCGGTGTTCTGGATCCAGACGACAAAAGCATTGCCGGCGGCGTTGATGCCCGCGCTTGGCTCGAGTGCATTGGCGTCTTCTTCGGGATCCTCGTTCGGCGGCTCGATCAGCTCCGGGGCGCCCCAGCCAGAGCCGGGGGTGTACTGGTTGGACCAGATGTTCTGGAACCTCGGATCGGCCTGTGACCAGACGGCGTGGGCGACGCCGGAGCCGTCCACGACGATGTCCGGGTTGGTCTTCGTGTCATCGTCGTAATCGTCGACCCGCTCCGGGGTGCCCCAGGCCGAACCCGAGAACCGCACGGCCCAGACGTCATTGCGGTCTTCGGCACTCTGAAGCCAGACGACGAAGACGTCCCCGCCGGCGCCGACGCTCAACTGAAACTGTCGCGCCGTGGTCTCTTCGTCGTTCTTGATCAGCTCGGGCGTCCCCCAACCAGTCCCCGGCGTATAGCGGTTCGACCAGATCACATCGCCGCCGACCGCAGGACGGGACCAGACGGCGATTGCGTTGCCGACCGCGTCCATGCCGACCTGCGAGGCACGGACCAGGCTCGTCTGCGCGGGCTCGCCGATCTGCGCTGCCTCGCCCCAGCCCGAGCCCGGCGTGTAGACTCTGGCCCAAATGACCAAGCGTGAGCCAGGCGAGTCGAGGTCGACCTGCGCCCAGGTTGCCACCGCGGTGCCGTCCGGCGCGGCGGCAATCGACGGCTCCGCCGCACGCGTGACGTCGCCGGTCTGCAGGAGCTCGGCGGTGTCCCAGGTCCCGGCCTCGACATCGTAGCGATTGGCCCAGAT
>CBDUCC010000342.1:0-4470 GCA_965365555.1 uncultured Myxococcales bacterium
AGACCCGCGCCGAGCGAACCTCGAACGGATACGTCATCACCGGGACGAAGCAGTTCATCACCTCGGGGCAAATCGCCGGCGCCGTCATCGTATTTGCCGTCACCGACCCGGCCGCCGGCAAACGCGGCATGAGCGCCTTCCTGGTTCCGGCTGGAACGCCGGGGATGAGCGTATCGTCGCTCGAGCACAAGATGGGCCAGGAGGCATCGGACACCGCGCAGCTCAGCTTCGATGGCGCCGAGGTTCCGGCCGACCACTTGATCGGAAACGAAGGAGACGGCTACCGAATCGCGCTCGCAAACCTCGAGGCAGGCCGGATTGGGATCGCTGCGCAATGCGTCGGCATGGCCCGGGCGGCACTCGACCACGCACGAGCCTACGCCAAGGAGCGCACTTCGTTCGGTCGGGCGATTGCGGAGCATCAGGCGGTGGCGTTCCGTCTGGCGGACATGGCCACGCAGGTTCATGCGGCCCAGACGATGGTCCTCGACACCGCCGCCCTTCGGGATGCTGCAGAGCCCTGCCTTCAACAGGCGTGCATGGCCAAGCTCTTCGCCTCGGAAGCGGCGGAGCGGGTCTGCTCGGACGCCATTCAGATTTTCGGAGGGTATGGTTACTCACGCGAGCTTCCCGTCGAGAAGATCTACCGGGACGTTCGAGTCGCACAGATCTACGAAGGAACCTCGGACGTACAGCGCATCATCATCAGCCGGCAGCTCCTCCAGGGCGGCTGAGCCCTCCGGCGGACCGTCGGCACCCGGGCCTCCAGTCTGACGGTCGAACGGGGAGGAATCGTCCGACGCACTGTCCATCGCAGGGGGCGACGGCGAAGCTGCGTGCCGCAATGAAGTGGCGCGCAGTGAGGCTCCGGGGCATGGTTTGCGCGGGATGGTCAGCGCTGTACATGCCTTCGCGACCGGGGGCACCGGTCTCATCGGTCGGGCCGTCGTCGCGCGGCTGCTCGCGCGCGGCATCGACGTGACGCTGCTTCTTCGACCCGGCGCCGAGCGGCGTCGTTCCGAGGCACTCGAGACGCTTCGAGCGGAGGCGCTTGGACTTGGACGGGCTCTTCAAACCGTCGAGGGGGACCTCAGAGCGCCGGAGCTAGGGCTTTCGAATACGGCGCGAGCGGCGCTCGGTCGGGCCGCGCATTGCTTCCACATCGCCGCCCTCTACGACATCGACGCGAACGAACGCGAGCTCCTCGCGACCAACGTCGAAGGGACTCGGCGGTTGTTGCAGGCGCTCGATGAGGCGGGGTTCTCGGGTCGGCTTCATCATGTGAGCTCCATCGCGGTCGCCGGAGACCTCGAGGGCAGGTTCAGCGAAACGATGTTCGACGAGGGCCAGGGGTTTCCGCACCCTTACCATCGGAGCAAGTACGAGTCCGAGAAGCTGGTCCGCGAGTCGTCGTTCGACTGCCGAATCTACCGCCCGAGCAGCGTCGTTGGGGATTCGGTCAGCGGCGCGATGGACAAGATCGACGGCATCTACTTCGCATTCCCGGTGATCCAAAAGCTCGCGCAGACGGTACCGCGCTGGGTTCGGCTGCCCTTCCCTCGCGTGCGTGGCGCGTTCAACCTCGTTCCGGTGGACTACGTCGCGGATGCGATGGTGGAGATCGCGCTGTCGAGCACCCCTGCCCGCGTGTTTCATCTCGTCGACCCCGGACCGCCGTCGCTCAGCGCAATGAGCTCGATCCTCGTGAACGCGGCGGGCGGTCCTCGCCTCGGCCCAGCGCTCTCGCTCGACAAGCTCTCCGGCGCCGCGAAGGCGACCAAAATGCTCCGAAGTCTGCCGAGCTTCCTCGAGCTCCAGGGTGCGGTCGTACGTGACCTCGGGCTCCCGGCCGGGGCGCTCGGTGCGATGAACCTGAAGGTGCGCTTCGACGATACGAACAGTCGACAGGCGCTCGCCGCAACCGAGATCCGCTGCCCGCCGCTCGAGAGCTACGCGAAGACGCTTTACCGCTACTACGAGGACCACCTCGACCCGGCCCAGCGACGGGAAGCGCTTCGGCGCGAGCGGTTCGAGGGCAAGGTGGTGCTGGTCACCGGATCGTCCCGCGGTGTCGGACGATCGCTGGCCGTGCAGGCGGCCCGTGCCGGCGCGGTGGTGCTGCTCGTCGCGCGGAGCGCGGACAAGCTCGAGGCCGCCGTGACGGAGATTCGGGAGGCCGGTGGAGTCGCCCATGCCTACCCGACCGACTTGTCGTCGTACGAGGAGGTCGACGCACTCGCGGAAACGGTGCTGCGAGAACACGGCGGTGTCGACGTGCTCGTGCACAACGCAGCCCATTCGATCCGGCGACCCGCGTCCTTGTCGGTCGAGCGCTTTCACGACTACGAACGGCTCATGGCGCTCAACTACTTCGCGCCGGTCCGTCTCACGCTCCGTCTGCTTGCTTCGTTGCGCGAGCGTGGAGGTGCCATCTCTCACGTGCTCACGCAGGGGGTTCTGATCCCGACGCCCTTCTTCCCAGCATACACGGCGACCAAGGCGGCTCTCGATGCGTTTGCAGATGCGCTCGCCGGCGAGCTTCAGCACGAAGGGCTTCAGGTGAGCTCGGTGTACCTTCCGTTGGTGAAGACGGAGATGATCGGGCCGACCGCCGACTACGCAGGCCGCAAGAACGTGATGACCCCGGACCTCGCGGCTGCGATGATTCTCGACGGAATCGTCGATGGGAAGCGACGGGTCATGCCGCCGGGGACGAAGTACCTGCTGTTCAGCAATCGCGTCATGCCCGCAACGACGACACGGGTGCTCAACATCCTACAGCGCGCATTCCCGGTCGGCGATGCTCCGAGCGAGTTTCCCACGGAAAAGGCTTTGATCACCTCGCTCATCGGCGGCAGCCCGATCTGAGATCGGAGTGCTCGTGGCTATGGTATCCTCGCTCGGGGGGCATGACCGAAGCCGGACAGGAAGCGGGACCCAGGTACTTGGAGATCGAGCATCCCTGGGTGCTGCACAAGCACGTCCCGATCTACGAATGGGCGTTCCCAGCGAAGGTCAGCGATGACGAGCTCTCGGCCTTCTTCCAGGCGCGGGAAGACTGGGCCGAGCGGGCCCGCTACCCGGTCGCCTGGGTCGTCGAGCTGTCGAACCTCAGCAAGGCGAACGCCACTCAACGACGCATGTTCGCCTCTCACCTGACGCGCTTCGAGGCACATGACGTGGCCTGGAACGCGGGTTCGGCGCTCGTCGTGCCGAGCGGCTGGCTTCGTGGTTTGGTGACCGCCGTGTTTTGGCTAGCGCCGCCGAAGTTCCCGCACCAGGCATTCTCGAAGCGAAGCGACGCGCTCGAGTGGGCGCAGCTCCAGCTCGACGCAAAGATCGCCGAGCATCGCGCGTTTTCTCAGGTACGCTCCCGGCCATGACCTGGCCCATGACCTGGTACACCGGAGACCCGACCTACGACTCCATCCTGACGCTCAGCTACGGGCTTTGCCTGCTCGTCTTCATTGGTGCGGCGTTCGCCAAGAGCCCGTACGGACGGTTCGCCTCGGACCGTTGGGGGGTGAATCTGAGCCCCCGGCTTGGCTGGTTCTTGATGGAGCTTCCGGCGACACTGAGCTTTCTATTCTTCTACTTCCAGGGGAAGAACCGCTTCGAGATCGTGCCGCTGTTCTTTCTGCTCGTCTGGACGATTCACTACGGCAACCGGGGCTTCGTGTTCCCCTACCTGATTCGCAGTCCGAAGGGCTCGACCGCCTCGTTCAGTATCTCGATCGTGATGACGGGGTGGCTCGTGACGACCTTGCACGGGTATCTCAACGCGCGGTTCATCAGCGAGCTGGGGACACACTTCACCGTCGACTGGTTTACCGACCCGCGCTTCATCTTCGGAATCGTTCTCTACTACGGTTCGTTCGTGCTCAACATCCACTCGGACGCCATCATCCGGAACCTCCGAAGCGTCGATGAGGTCGAGCGCGGCGAGAAGGTGTATCGAATCCCGAAGGGAGGGCTCTTTCGGTACGTGACCAATCCCTCCTACCTCACGGAGATCACCGCGTTCACGGGCTTTGCGATCGCGACCTGGTCGCTCGGGGCGACGTTCATCCTGTTGATCACGATCGGCAACCTGGTGCCCCGGGCTTTTCAGACGCACCGCTGGTACCGAGAAAAATTCGCCGATTATCCTGCGGAACGACGCGCGTTGATCCCCTTCGTGCTTTGAACGAGAGCGGGCTCAGGGGAACGTGGCCGGAATGTCCCCGATGACCAGGCGGTCGCTGTCGGTATCGATTCTCGCGAACTTGACCTGGAGATCTCCACGTTCGATGGCCTCGCGAATGATCGGGCGCTGCAGGAACTCTTCGACGTGTTGCACCCGCTCGTCCATGAGAGCCGAGAGCGCGGGAAACTTCTCGCGGCTTGTCGGATCGGCGGCGGCCGTCGTGTCAGCGCAGTCGGAGTGCGACGGGAGAACCAGGACCTTCACGCCGTTGAGCACCGCGAGCT
>CBDUCC010000343.1:0-4459 GCA_965365555.1 uncultured Myxococcales bacterium
ATGGAGGGCTACCTTCAGTCCATTGCAGGGGTCGGCCAGGCGGTCGTCGTCGGCGACCGGCAGCCGTATCTTTCAGCCCTCATCGTTCTCGACCCCGAGGCGCTTCCCGAGCTCGAAGTCGCAGCCCAGATCTCGGGGCTGAGCGATATCGCCACCGCCGCCCGCAATCCCGAGGTGAAACGCTACATCGAGCAGGAGATGCAGCATGCCTGCAACGACAAGGTGGCGCGCTACCAAACGATCAAGAAGATCCACATCCTTCCGACCACCTTCAGCGTGGACGGCGGGGAGCTCACCCCGACCCTCAAGGTGAAGCGCAACATCGTCAACGAGAAGTACGCCGCTGAAATCGCCAAGTTCTACGAAGGTGGGACGCAGGCGGCCGCCCAGCCGCGGGCCTGATTTCGCGCAAACCCTGCACTCGGAAACGAGCAGGAAACGGACTGAGAAGCGTGTGACGGGTCGCGATCTCTGAGCTAGAGTCCGACCCGAAAGAACGGAGGCTACGGGCATGAGTGAACGCGTCGAAACCATCCTCGCCAACTACGCCGGAGAGAATCCTGGCGTTATCGGCAATCTGAGGCGATTGATGAACACCGGGCGCCTCGCGGGGACCGGCAAGATCGTGATTCTGCCCGTCGACCAGGGTTTCGAGCATGGTCCGGCGCGCTCGTTTGCGCCAAATCCCCCGGGCTACGATCCCGGCTATCACCCCGCGCTGGCCGTCGAGGCGGGGTGCAATGGCTACGCCGCTCCGCTCGGCTTCATCGAACAGGTCGCCCACAAATACGCCGGGGCGCTTCCGCTCATTCTCAAGGTGAACAACAGCGACTCCCTCGGCGGCCCGGAGGCGCCGTGTTCCGCGCTCACCTCCGCGGTCGACGACGCACTTCGTCTGGGATGCGCCGGCATCGGCTACACGATCTATCCCGGCAGCGCGCTTCGCAATCAGATGTTCCAGGACCTTCGAGACCTCATTCGCGAGGCACGCGCCGTCGGTCTTCCCACGATCGTCTGGTCGTACCCGCGAGGTGGAGGCCTGAGCAAAGAGGGCGAGACCGCCATCGACGTCGTGGCCTATGCAGCGCAGATCGCCTGCCAGCTCGGCGCGCACGTCGTGAAGGTGAAACCGCCGACCGAAGTGGTCTTCCAGGAAGCCGCCAAGAAGAGCTACGAGAACATCCCCATCGGCACCCTGGCCGAGCGAATCGCGCACGTCGTTCAGTCGGCCTTCAACGGCAAGCGCATCGTGATCTTTTCCGGGGGTGCAGCGAAAGGCACCGAAGCCGTTCTCGAGGAGATCGCTCAGATCGCCAAGGGTGGCGGTTATGGGTCGATCGTTGGCCGAAACGCGTTCCAGCGCTCCGAGAGCGATGCGGTGAAGCTCCTCCACGACATCATGGACCTCTACGCCGCCGAGGCGTAGAACCCCTCCAACACAGTGACCGAGCCCGCCGTTCCACCGATCGTAACTGCGGCCTGGGATGCCTACGGGGATCGCCGGGACGTCATCGAAGTCCGCGAGGTCAGCGCGAACGTGTCGACCAATTCCGTCTATCTGCTCGTCTTGGAAGACGAACACAACGTGATCGCGAAGCGCTCGGGTTACGGCTCATACGTTCACTTTCGTCAAGATCACTACCGTATCCACGAGTGGATTCATCGCTTGCGGGGCACCCGATACGCAAACTTCCTGGCGCCAGTGCTCCTCAAGAATGGCGAGGTATTCACCTACCGGGAGCACGACGAGTGGGTGGTCTTCTACGGGCAGCAGCCATTCTACGACTTTCTGCCAAAGCAGCTCGACGACACTCAAGTCGAATCGTTCGGCGAGGAGATGGGGCTCTTCCATCGCGCATGCCTCGAGATCTCCGATCGCGTGCGCCCCACCTGGCAGTCCCTAGGAGCCGATGTCGCAAGCCTTCACGATGCGATTGGCAGCGCCGAATGGCGCCGGGAGCGCGGCTTTCAGAAGTCGGCGACTAGCTTCGTGCGCGCACACTGCGACGCGTTCCTCGGCAACGCCGACGACATGGGCTACCACGAGTGGACGAAGATACCGGTCCTCATCGATTGGAACATCGGGAACTTCTCCGTAGGCATGGACGGGAAAGGGTTCAAGTTCTTCTCGCGTTGGGACTACGACTGGTTCCGAATCGAGCCTCGGATGCTCGATCTCTATTTCTGCGCGCGCGTGGTGCGCGCCGAGGGCGACAAGACCGCGTTCAGCTACACGGCCGACCCGTTCTTCGAGGAGCGCTTCATGGCGTTCCTTCGCGCGTACCACTCGGTCCATCCGCTGACGAAGGACGAGCTGCTCTTCTTGAAGGAGTCCTACCGCTTCTTCATCCTCAACTACGTGTTGAGGGTCGGGGAGCACTTCTTCCGGTCGGACATCTGTACGCACCTCCAGCACGAGGCGATCGAGCAGTATCTGCCCCAGCTCGAGCTGCTCGACTTCGAGCCGCTCCTCGACGTCCTCTAGGTCGCAATCGACTCGGCGATGTAGGTCGGAATGATCCCGGACGCTTGGATCATCAGTTCGGCCGTTGCGGGCAGAGTGTTCCCCGAGAGCACCAGGATGCTGTCGAACCCGTACGTATTCGAGCCGATGATGTCGGTGCGGAGCGTATCTCCGACGAAGAGCACGTCCCGCTTGCTGATCGTCGGGAGCTGCTCGCGGGCTCGTGCCAGAGCGTACGCGAACATCATCGAGTCTGGCTTGCCAAACCGCACGAAGGTCTTTTCCGTGATCTGCGAGAGCAGGTCTCCGAGGCTGCCGACTGCAATGGCGATGTCGTTACCCTTCATCGGATAGGTGATGTCTGCATTCGCGACGATCACCGGGCAGTTGACGCGGCGAACGAGATTGAGCGTCGCATTCACGTCGCGGAACCAGTCGAAGCCCTCGTCATCGAGCAGGACGATCGCCACGATGTGGTCCTGAGGTGTACAGTCGGAGATCTGC
This sequence comes from uncultured Myxococcales bacterium, assembly GCA_965365555.1. GTDB lineage: Bacteria > Myxococcota_A > Polyangia > Polyangiales > Houyiibacteriaceae > SG8-38. Next base: position 2,969 of record CBDUCC010000343.1, read on the forward strand.
ACGGGGATCTTCCCCGCGATCTCGATGTAATGCGCCGACTCTGGCTTGCCGAGATAAGCGACCTTGCCGTACGGGATTTGGTGTTCGAGGTACTCGGAGGCGAGAAGCCCCGAGGAGATGTAGCGGTGCGCCGGAAGCAGCTCCCGGCCGGCCTGCTCAGAGTAACGCTCCGCCATGGACTCGGGCGAGCGCGAGGAGTCGTTCGTGACGACGAACACCTGTTTACCGGCATCGATCAGGTAGGTCACCGTCTCTAGAGCGCCGTCGATCAGTCCACTCGCGCTCTTGAGCACCCCATACGCGTCGAGGAATATGACCGAATACTTCTCCGCCGTCTCTTTGAACGAAACCAGGTCCATACCGCCGATCTATTTCGTTGCCATGGCGAGGTCAATCACCACCGCTGCTGCGTTTCCTCGAAGCAAAGAGCACGAGGCCAACCACCAAGAGGATGAAGGCCCCGATCGCGAGAAGCACCTCGACCAGCCTCACGAAGAAGTGATCGATCAGTCCCCGCCCGACCGCGTCGAGCTCAGCGGTGGTGGCCCCGAGCTGCTGGTCGAGCTCGTCGAGAATGCTCGTCCGTTCGAGCTCTATGGCTTCGACGATTGCCTGACGCTCGGATTCCACCGCCGTGAATACCATGATGCGCTCTTGCTCGATCCCAGCGAGCAACATTCGAGTTTGCGCCGAGAGGGTGTCTTCAAACTCGCTGAAGAAGCCCGACACCTCGTCGATGGAGTCGACAATCGAGTCGATGCGAGTCTCCACGCGTTCTTCGAACAGCGCTTCGACCAGATACTCGGCCTGCCAACGTACCGCGACCGGAGTCTGCGCGCTCAGGATGGTGATTCGATCGCTGAGATCGCGGAGCGTCTCCTCCATGCCTCCAACGGCTTGCAACCCGCCGTGTTGCACCTCGGGAACCAAGGAGGCGAGGTCGGCACGCCCAGTGGGCCGGATGGCGAGCTCCCCCTCGATGGGGTTCTCGGCGACCCATTTGTCGGCCGCTCTTATCACACGGTCGGCCTCGGAGTCCGACATCACCCGAGAGAGCAGCGCATTGGACTCCTGTTCAAGATGAAGGGTCGTGCCTGTGGCGAGCTCTTGCTGCGCTCCAAACCAGTCGCTACCGCCACCGGCGGTGAAAAAATGGTGTTGTTGGCGCGAGAGGAGCCAGAGCTCGATCAGGCCCGCGAATGGGTCTTGATCAAAGGCCGCAGACCGCGCCTGAGGCATCGCCCACATGCGCCACCGGAGCGCGCGCTCACGTACCCGCGGATCATCGCTGGCCGCGACGATCTCCGAGCTGCTTGCCGCCACCAACTCCGCGAAACGGCTCGCATACTCGTAGTCCATCGCGCGGATCTGGTAGACGGTATATTCGTCCTTCGCCATGTTGGCCATCAGCGACGGCGTCGCCCGCCCCGTGTTGCGCCCGAGCAGTGTCGCCGCCGCAAGCGTCAACGTCGTCAGGGCACGGAAACGCTG
>CBDUCC010000344.1:0-4439 GCA_965365555.1 uncultured Myxococcales bacterium
TTCACGAGCCGTTTCTCCACCATTGTGCGCTTCGCGTAGCCGACGACATGGGCGATGTGTACCCCCAACTCGTCGAACGGCGCGCGCTCATCGAGGAGATCACGCACCAAGAGGAAGAGCGGTTTCGGCGCACACTGGACCGCGGCCTCGAGCTCATTGCCGGCAACGAGCAATGGATCGAGAGCGGGAAGTCCCGAGCCTTGCCCGGTAGCGTCGCGTTCAAGCTCTACGACACGTACGGGTTTCCGCTCGACCTCCAGGAGGTGATCGGGGCCGAGCAGGGCTTCGCCGTCGATCAGGATGGATTCGATCGGGAGCTCGAGCGGGCACGCGAGCGGAGCCGTGGCTCGAAGGTCGGGAGCAGCGCTGTGGCCGAGGTCTATCCCGCGCTCGCCAAGGAGCTCGGGACGGTCGAGTTCCTCGGGTACGAGACCGAGGCGGCGCAGAGCGAGGTGATCGCGCTGCTGGTCGACGGCGCACGAACGGACGAGCTTCGTGAGGGGAAGCTCGGGGAGATCGTCACCCGCGCTACCCCGTTCTATGCCGAGCAGGGCGGGCAGGTAGGCGATCGAGGACGGATCGAAGTTGGCAGGGCGAACTTCGAGGTGGAAGACACTCAGAAGCCGTTCGACGGGCTGATCGTTCACCGAGGTCGCGTCTCGAAAGGCTCGATTTCGCTCGGTTCCGCTGCCGAGCTCAGCGTCGATCATGCGCTTCGAAGCGCCACACGCCGCAACCACAGCGCCACCCATCTTCTTCATTGGGCCCTTCGTGAGGTCGTCGGGCCGACGGCGGCGCAGAAGGGGTCTCTGGTCGGTCCGGATCGGCTGCGCTTCGACTACAGCGGCACTCGTCCGCTCGAGCCTGCGGAGCTCGTACGCATCGAAGACCTCGTGAACGAGCGCGTTCTCGCAAACACCGAGATCACGACCGAGGCTTTACCGATGGATGAGGCCAAGAGCCGTGGAGCGATCGGCATCTTCGAGGAGAAGTACGGGGAGGTCGTTCGCATGCTCACCATCGGGCCTTCGATCGAGCTCTGTGGAGGCACACACGCGCACCGAACCGGCGACATCGGTCTGTTCAAGCTTTTGTCGGAGACAGGTCTCGCTGCGGGGGTCCGCCGAATCGAAGCGACGACGGGACTCAATGCCCTCGGACACGTCCGTCGGGTCGAGACGGAGCTCACGAGCACAGCCTCGCTCCTCAAGGCGCCCGCACAGCAGCTTCACGAGCGTGTCGGGCGGCTTCTGGAACAACAGAAGGACGCGCACCGAGAGATCGATCGGCTCAAGCGCTCCCTGATGTCTGGCGATAGCGCCGATCTTTCGTCGTCCGCGCGCGAGGTCGATGGCGCGAAGGTGCTCGGCGCGAAGGTTGACCTCGGTGACGCCGGCGCGCTTCGCGAGATGGCTGACCAACTCCGAGACAAACTGGCTCCGGCCGTCGTGCTTCTCGGCTCGCCGAGCAAAGACGGAACGAAGGCCCTGCTCGTCTGCACTGTGTCGAAAGAGCTCACCAAGCAATTCCGCGCGGGAGACATCGTGAAAGCGGCGGCTTCCGTCGTCGGTGGGAACGGCGGTGGCCGTCCAGACTTCGCCCAGGCAGGAGGGCCCGACACCGGCAAGCTCGAAGAGGCGGTGGCGAAGATCTACGAGCTCGTGGGAGCGTAGGTGTCGGCCAGGTCGAAGGTCGTCGCGGCGGCGATCAATGCCTACCTGAGCTCCCGCCCGCTCAAGCATTCGCTCTACCGTGCGGGACGGTTCCTCCGCGGAGGCAAGCGAAGAGCCCGTTTCTACTACCGCGCCGATGACCCGTACAGCCATCTCTTGGTCCAGGTCGGGCCCAGGCTCGTTCGGGAGTTCGGCTTCGAGATCGAGATCGTACCGATTGCGAAGCCCGGTCTCTCCGCGAACCCCGCGCCCGAGATGCTTCTGCACCATGCGATTCGGGACGCCGCGATTTTGGCCGAGTCCCATTCTTTGAGCTTTCCGGTGAATGCGGCGCCTCCCGCCGAGGATCGCATCCGGCGGGCTCACGCCGTTCTACTCGAGCCGCGGTCTGTCGAGACGCAGCTCCAGGTGGCCCAGGAGCTCGGCGAGGCCGTCTGGGGAGACGATGGGGCGGCGCTGGCGCGCGTCGTAGCCCGCCATGGTGGCGTCTCGGGGGAGTCGGTTCGCCCGGCGCTCGATGCCAACTACGCGGCCCTCGAACGCGCGGGGCACTACCAGCCCGGGATGCTTCACTACGGTGGTGAGTGGTACTGGGGCATCGACCGACTCGTCCACCTCGAGGCTCGGCTGCAAAAGGAAGGCGCGGAAGGTTCACTTGGCATGCTGCCCGGCGACTCACCGTCCTTGGCCTCCCGGGTCGGTCGGCCACTGAACTCGGCTGTCGAGCTATACCTGTCGTTTCGAAGCCCCTATTCGTACGTTGCGATCCCCCAGTTCATCGAGCTGCGCGACCGGTACAGTGTGGAAGTAGACGTTCGTCCGGTCCTTCCGATGGTCATGCGTGGGCTCCCCGTGCCTCGGGCGAAGCGCCTCTACATCGCTCGCGACGCCAAGCGTGAGGCCGATCGTCTGGGTGTGCCCCTCGGTCGGGTCTGCGATCCGCTCGGCAAAGGGATTGGGAATGCCATGGCCGTCTTTCATCACTGCGCCGCGCCTCGTGGCATCGGCCTCGACTTCTTCCACTCGATTGCCAAGGGGACTTGGTCGGAGGGGCGCGACATCGCCCAACTCCCCGAACTGATCGAGCTCGCCGAGCGAGGAGGAGTTGGCGAGGCGGATGTTCGTGCCGCGATCGCTCAGGGCGGCTGGAAGGAGTGGGCGCAGAGCAACCGTGATGCCCTCACGGAGCTCGGGCTCTGGGGGGTTCCTTCCTTCCGAATCGGCGCCTACTCGACCTGGGGGCAGGACCGCGTGCCGCTCCTAAGAGCCGAAATCGCAAAGGTTTCCACCCGCCGATAGCCTCCTTTCGCTGTGAAAGACTTTACGGGGGGCGTTTTTCCTGTGACATTGATCACGTGAGCAATCCGGAAGAGAAACTGGCGGGGGTCGACCAGTCTCTCGCCGACCTCGGCAAGAGCGACGACGAGATCTCCGAGGTATGCGGACGCTTCGCGAATGCAGAGCCTGTGAATCTGGCCGCCATCGACGACGCGCTAGGCGCGCTGTCCGATGGGGTATCCCTCGACACCCCCGTCGCCCCGTCGCCGCCACAGGCCGCCGAGGCAGCGGATGCCGACTGGGATCACGACGATACCGAGATCGAGATCATGGACGATTCCGACTTCGTGTTGCTGGTCGACGAAGACGAGCTCGACGAGCTCGAGAAGGTCGGTGAAGACGACGCGGTCGTTCACAGTACGCCTCCGGCGCTACCCGACGCAGAGGGTGAAGAAGGAGACGGCTTCTTCAAGAGGCTCTTCGGCAATCGTGGAAGTCGCCCCCCGCAGCCGTAGCGGCAGTCCCGCGCCTGTTCAGAAGTAGAAGGTGCCGCCGAAGGTCACCAAGGCGCCGGCCGACGTGTCGGTGCCGCGAGACCCGTCGAAGAACTCGGGGCGCGGATCGCGGTCCACGCGATGACGGACCACCCCTCGGACGTCCGCGTTCAGCGCGAATGCTGGGGCGATTCGTAGCTCGACACCCAACCCTCCTTGACCGCCGACGTGGGTCATCGAGCGAATTTCGTTGAAGAGCTCGACTCGGCCGAACGAAGCCCCTGCACCGAGCAAGAAATAGAACTGGAACTTGTGCTGCGGGTTCACGAAAAACAGCGCGTTCAGGGTCAAAGGGATTTCGGTTCGGTAAAAGCCCTGGTAGTCGTTCCCGGCGAAGTACCCCGAACCGAGATCGATCCCGACGTGCTCCTTCGGCCGGAAGCGCAGAGCGCCGTTGAAACCGCCCATGGAGGTCTCGGGCCCGAACGTTCCACCCACGTCGAAGTGCAGACCGATCGTGCGCTCACGCTCCTTTCGGGGTGGAGGCGGCGGTGGTGTCGCGGGCTTCTGTTTGACGACGACGACGGTAGGCGGCTTGGTCTTGACGACGACCTGGTTCGAGTCGCCGTTTTTGGGGACGACGATCACGTCCGCGTGCGCGCCACTCGAGATCGTCAGGACGAGGGCGGTGGCTATGGAAGACAGAAGAACGAGTCGGAGCATGGTCACCTCGGGTCCTTGTACGAGGCGACTCCGGGAAACATTCAACCGAGTTCGAAGCGGCTCATGAGGCCCCGAATTTACTACGGTTCAAGCTCTCAGCGGACCGAGCGGCGGTCTTCGAGCGCCCGGCCGAGCGTGACCTGATCGGTGAACTCGAGCTCGCCGCCGTGCGGCACTCCGGCAGCGATCCGTGACACCTTCACCGGTTTGTTCGAGAGCGCATCCGCGACGTAGAGCGCCGTAGCCTCGCCTTCCACGTTGAGCGGCGTGG
>CBDUCC010000345.1:0-4428 GCA_965365555.1 uncultured Myxococcales bacterium
CCGGCACGATCCCCATCACGCGATCGCCCGGCTTCCAAGCCTCCACCGACTCGCCGACCGCTTCGACCACACCAGCGAGCTCGAGCCCAGGCACGTCGGGCGCGACACCTGGAGGTGCCGGATAGAAGCCACGCCTCTGGAGGCAGTCGGCACGATTGAGCCCCGCCGCGACGACCTCGACCAGGACCTCGCCCGGACCTGGGTTGCGAACCTCGATCTCGCCGAGCTCGAGCACCTCCGGACCTCCGGGTTCTCGGATTCGGATCGCTTTTGCTTTGGGCATCGTTCGGAGCCTACCGCGGTGATGCGCCCCGTCCACCCGCATGACCCATGCTAGGTTCGTTTCGTGAACCCGAACGTTGGTCTCTTTCTGAGCGCATGGGCACAGGGCGATCCAGGGCGCACCGCGATGATCGACGCCGGCGGCGCCGAGCGCGCCCTGGCGTACGGCGAGCTGGATAGACAGGCATCCCGCGTTGCGAACGCCCTGGTTGCCGTCGGGGCCGCGCCAGGCGATCGCGTCGCGATTTGCATGCAGAACGGTCTCGAGTTCGTCGCCGGCTGGTTCGGTGCCATCTACGCTGGTTGCGCCACCGTTCCGATCCCGGCCGAGTCGACGGCCCGCGAGATCGCGTTTCGACTGGAGCACGCGCGCTGCCATGCCGTGCTCTGCGATCTCGCGAGAACCGAAATCGGCCGCGAGGCCATATCGCGCTCGGGCGGATCTGCGGCCCTCGTCCGCATCGACGAAGTGACCTCGGGGTCCGGGAGCGGGGTGGCCCCCGTCTCCGTGCCGAACGATTCCTACGCCATGCTGCTCTACACCTCGGGGACGACCGGCGCGGCGAAGTGTGCATGCATCACTCACGCCTCCCTTCGAGCGCACACGCAAGCACTCGCAGAGCAGGCGATCGGGCTGAGTGGAAACGACCGCATTCTCGGGACACTTCCGATGACCCACTCCTATGGCATCCGAACGACCCTGCTGCTGCCATTCTTTGCCGGCGCGAGCACGGTGTTCGTTCCGCGCTTCTCGCCGCGTCGAACGCTAGAGCTCTGCAATGCGCATGAGGTCACCTGGCTGCCGGCCGTGCCGACGATGCTCATCGCCTGGTCGAACGAGGACTCCGTGCCTCCGCCGAGCTCGCTCCGGTGGTGCTTGAGCGCCGGCGCGGCCCTCGAGGAGCAGGTTCGGCTTCGAGCCGAGGCACGTCTCGGCGCCCCTGTTCGACAGGCCTATGGCTTGACCGAAGCCAATCTCACGGCGGTGAACGCACCCCCTGACCACGCGGTTCCAGGCTCATCGGGTCTGCCAGTGCCGGGCGTCGAGGTCCGCATCGTCTCGGAGGACGGGGCCGAGGTGCGCTCTCGACGCCACGGTGAGATCCTGGTGAGGGGCCCGAACGTCATGGCCGGCTACTTGGACGATCCGACCGCGACCCGCCATGTCATGCGCGATGGTTGGCTGCACACCGGCGACATCGGCTTCGTCGATGAAGCCGGCCGTCTTACGATCGTCGACCGCAGCAAAGACTTGATCTTGAGAGGCGGCGCCAGCGTCTATCCTTCCGAGGTAGAGGCTGTGCTTCGGGAGCACCCCCGAGTCAGGGATGCGGCCGTCGTCGGGACGCCGGACGACTACTATGGCGAGGAAGTCGTCGCCGTGATCGGCGCAGCCGAGACGCTGAGCGTGCCAGAGTTGGGCGATTGGGTGCAGGAGCGGCTCTCGCGTTACAAATCGCCATCCCGGTACGGCTTCGTGAAGTCGCTTCCGAGAGGGGCCACCGGCAAGACCCTAAAACGGTTGCTGCGCGAACAAATCGCCGACGGTCGCCTTGGTACACAACGCCTAGCCAACCCGACTACTGAGTAACTCGAACAGGACGACGAGGACTACCGCCCCCACGACAAGGCCGGTCCAGGGGCCGTACCAGCCGGCTGCGACTGGGAGCTCCGCGCAGAGCACGCTCACCACGCCGACAAGAAGAGCGTAAGGGAGCTGAGTTCGCACGTGGTCCATGTGGTCGCAGCTCGTCGCCATGGAGCTGAGCACGGTGGTGTCCGAGATCGGCGAGCAGTGATCTCCCCAGACCGATCCGGCGAGAATCGAGGAGACGGTTCCGAGGAGAATCGCTTCTTGGCCCGGGGCGACCCGGTGCGCGAGGGGCACGACCAGCGGAAAGAGAATCGCCATGGTGCCCCAGGAGGTGCCTGTGGCGAAGCTCACGACGGCCGCTAAGACGAATACCGACGCGGGAATCCAGGCCGGCGTCAGCCAGTCGCCGACCACGCCGATCAGGAATCCAGCCGTATCGAGATCTTTGCAGACGCCGCCCAAAGCCCAGGCGAGCACCAAGATCATGACCGCGTACAGCATCGAGCGCACCCCGGAGAGCCAAGCGTCGAGCGAGCGCCCGAATGAAAGCGCTCCACTCGCCACCGACGCGATGAGCGCACAGACGCAGCCAGCTCCGGTGGCCCAGAGGATCGCCGCACTCGAGCTTGCCTCTCCCACGATCGCGCGAAGGCCAGGCTCGGCCCCGGAGGCGAGCACCTTGGCTCGTCCGTCCACGTAGATCCCGATCGCGGCGACGAGGACGACCGTCAGCACGGGAAGCAGAGCGTTCCAGGGACGTCCTCGGACGTCGGCCGGAACCTGTTCCTCGTGAAAGTCCGAAGCGGGCTTGGCGCCAGGTCGGAACAGGAGGCCCTCGTGGAGAGCCCGGCGCTCGGCTCGAAGCATCGGTCCGAAGTCTCGACCGCGGATGGCGACCCAGGCTACGAAAGAGAGCATGAGAATCGGATAGAAGCGAAACGGTATCGTTTCGATGAAGGTCAGATACGCGTCCCTCTCGATCCCGAGCTGAGCGAACTGGTCGGCGATGTAGCCCACTTCGACTGCAATCCAGGAGGAGATGAGCGCGAGACTCGAGACCGGCGCGGCCGTAGCATCGACGAGGAACGCGAGCTTCTCGCGGCTTACCCGAAGTCGATCAGTCACCGGACGCATCGACGCCCCGACGAGCAGGGAGTTGGCATAGTCGTCGAAGAACACGAGGAGGCCGAGGAACCAGGTCGTCAGCTGACCGCGTCGACGACTCGCGGTCTCCGTCTGCACCCAGCCGGCGAGGCCCCGTGCCCCGCCCGACTGCGTCATCAAGCCGAGCATCCCGCCAAGGAGCAGACTAAACAGCAGGATCGACGCGTGACCACGATCGGCGATCGCCCCGACAAGATGGGTGTCGAGGAGCCGCGCGAAGGAGCCGACAAACGAAAGGTCCGCGAGGAGGAACGCCCCGAGCCAGACGCCCAGTACGAGCGCGACCAGGACCTGTCGCAGGGCAAGCGCCAGCCCAATCGCGAAGAGTGGAGGTAATATCGAAGCCCAGGGGGGCAAGGTGCGGACACTTTCAGCGGCCTCGACGGCGGCGAGCGGTGTGATAATTAACCCGTGGTTCTGAATCTTGGGAGCCTGCAAGCCGTCCACAGATGCAGCGCCTGCTTCGGCAGCCGCAAAGCCGATGATGACTGCCAAGACCGGGAGGAACCGCCGCATGCTGCACGCCAGACATAGACAAGAACGAGACCCGTGGTCAATTTCGGCTCCGGCCCGGACGCCTGTCCGTGTTCTATTGCCGTTGCTCGTTTTGCTGCTGGGCCCGTCTAGCTCGTTCGCAAGCAGCGAGGAGCTGACTGTCGACGACAAGACGCTTCTTTCCAAGGGCGAGCTCGTGATGAAAGAGAAGAACGAGCAGCGAGGCGCATACAAGCTCTTCGGTGGACAGAGCTGGCAGATCATCGATGTGCCCGTGGATGTCGCCTGGGCCGCATTGAAAGACCTCTCCGGCTACAAGAACTTCATCCCGCTCGCGACCGAGAGCGTCATAAAGCACGAGGCCGGGAAAGAAGCCGACCTCGCGCTGCGGCAGCAGTGGGGCCCGATCGACATCCGGTACGTGTTGCAGACAACCGTCCAGAACGAACGCGGCGCGGTGGTATTTCGAGTCGACCACTCGCAGGACCACGACATCCGTGCGGGTTGGGGCTTCATTCGAGTGAGGCCCTACAAGGGCTCCAAGACCTTGGTCTCGTTCGGCGCCCTCGTCGACATCGGCGACGGGATGTTCGTGTCGATCGTCCGGCCGGCCGTACGACGCGATCTCCTTCGCATTCCGTACTTCCTGAAGAACCATCTCGAGGGCGGGTCTGTGGCCCCCGCCACCGCTAACAACTAGAGCAACCGCTTGATCCAGCGAAGCTTCCAGGGCGCATACGGCGGCACCATCAGCGGTGGCTCCGCCAACGTCGGCTTCTTCAAGACCGCGCGGCGATGGCTGAAGGTCTCGAACGAATGCTTCCCGTGGTACGCGCCCATCCCGCTCTCGCCTACTCCGCCGAAGGGAAGGCCCGGAACGGCGAGGTGCATCC
>CBDUCC010000346.1:0-4406 GCA_965365555.1 uncultured Myxococcales bacterium
GGGACGCCGATCTCGGTTGCGGTCGCGAGCATCAGCTTCACGAACACGCCCGGTTTGTATTGAAGTCCAAGTGAAACGCCGGCCGCCCCGTCGCTCATCTCTCGCTCCAAAATCCGCAGCATGACAGCGTTCTCGTCGCCGGTCAGCGGACGAGCTTCGAAGCCACTGAGGGATGTCCGCGTCGCCCCATGCCCGGCGAGATGAACGAAGTTGTGGGTGAGCCCGATGCGCTCGAGCACCTCGCGGTACTCGGCGAAGCGATTCCAATCGAGCTTCTCCTGCCCCGCCTTGAAGAGCGAGTTCTCGAGCAGGGCTCGATGCGGGGTGTCTTCCGCAAAGCCGAAGGGGCTGAACCCGCAGTTGCCAGCGACGAACGTCGTCACTCCTTGGGCGGTGAACGAATCGAAATGACGGGGCTCATCGCCGGCGGCGAAGAAATCCATGTGGGAGTGAGCATCGATGAAGCCTGGTGCGACCACCTTGTCCGAGCAGTCGACTGGGATGCCGGCAGTTTCGGCGATCTGGCCGATCGCCTCGATCCGCCCGTCGCGAACGAGCACGTCCGCGCCGCGAGCGGCCGACCCGCTCCCGTCGACCAGGAGACCACCCCGCAACACGAACGGTTGTGACTGTGCGCCCATCGGCTTCGTGGATCGAATATCTCAATCCTCCAAGGTGGACAAAGGCTTTCGGGCTGCCCGACAGGCATAGGATCCGCTATGGTGCGGCCCGATGACGATGCGAAGCCACTACCGGATCGCTCTCACTGGGGGGCCGGGCGGCGGAAAGACCACAGCGGCCGACCTCTTTCGCCGCGAGCTCGGCGAATCGATCGTGGTCGTGCCGGAGACGGCGACGATGCTGTTCACCGGCGGTTTCCCACGAGTTGGAAAACCGGAAGCGAGGATGGCGACCCAACGAGCGATCTTTCATGCTCAGGTTGCGCTCGAAGACATCCAAGGGGCACAGTTTCCCGGACGTGTGCTCCTTTGTGATCGGGGCACGATCGACGGGGCCGCGTTTTGGCCGGCAGACGCGCCGCTCGACTTCTTCGAAACCCTCGGCACGACGCTCGACCGCCAGATCGCACGCTACGACGCGGTCTTGTTCTTCGAGTCGGCGGCCGTGGGCGATATCTCCATCGAGGGCGGCAACCCGGCCCGAACGGAAAGTAACGCCGAGGCGCGAGAGCTCGACCTGCGACTCCGTGACATCTGGTCACAACACCCGGGCTACCGCTTCATCCCGCATTCGAAGTCGTTTTTCGCAAAGCTTCGCGAGGGTCTGAGCCAGCTCCACGAGATCCTGGACGCAAACGGGCTGCTCCCAGGGCGTGCATAAAATAGCCCGACTAACCCATCTATACTAAACGGGGCACATGGGGATGAACTGCATACCGAGGGGAACGCCAGTCCTGCGCACAGCGCTCGTGGCGGCACTGAGCCTGGTCTGTTCCGCTCCCGGCTGCATCAGCCAAATGCGAGCGGACATCGCTGCCAACCAGCAACGTCTCGACAGTCTCGAACACGACCTCGAAGCCAAACGACAAGAGCTCGAAGAGGCACTCGCGGAAGCCAGCCGGGTCCTTCGGCGCAACAGCGCGGATCAGGGGCTTCAGATCGAGGAGATTCAGCAGAGGCTCGCGGTCATGGAGGGACAGCTCGCCGAGATTCGAATGGAGAGCGCCGGCGCGGCCGAGGCACAGGCGCAAAGAAGCCTCGAGCTTCAAAGCCGCATGAGCGAGGTTGCACGGGCGGCCGGCATGGACGTTCCGCTCGAGTCGAGCGAGATCCCAGAAAGCAAGGCGGCCCACTGGGAGGCCTTGCAGAAAGCCCATCGCATCAACAAGCATTCGTACGCGCGGGCGTTGGCACGTGCGTATGTCGCCCGCTACCCGAAAGACCAGCGCGCTGACAACGCACAGTACATGATCGGTTCGAGCTATCTCCATCAAGGTCAAGCCGCAGCAGCGCTCGGTGAGTTTCAGAAGGTCATCTCGACATACCGAGGCGGCGATGCCATCGACGAGACGCTCTACGACATGTCGCAAGCGTTCCTCAAGGTTCGGGCTTGCGAGGACGCGGCAACGGCCCTGCGCGCGCTGCTCAAGAACCACAAGAATTCTCCCCTCTACCGACAGGCGCAGAAGGAGCTCCGCAAGGTTCGCGAGCTCGGACCTGCCCAGTGCGACGACCGCTGATCGAACCGAGCTACCGAAGGTAGATCGGAGATGACCAGGCCCTCTCCTCGGTCATCGACAAGCAGTCATCGTCAAATGCGGTTCGGTAGTCGCCATAGCAAGGGTCGCAGTTCCCGTTCTCGCAGCGGAGGCCCCCAGCATTGACCGCAGGCGTGGGCTCCTGGATCGCCCGAACGTAGTACACGAGCTCACGATCGGCCGAGGCGAACCAGGGATCTTCGAACTCCACCTCGCACAGCTCGTCGGCCGTGGGACAGGGGATGGTGAGCCAGGGATCCTCGATGAGCTCGGCGACCTCCTCGCTCGGCTTCATCTGGCGACCGATTCGAACGACCTCGACGCGCGTGATCTTTCGCCGCCGGTCGGACGGGTTGTAACACTCACCCGCGCAGATGTGCTCCGTTCGTTCCTCGCCAAGCGCATCCCGTACGGAACCCGGGCAACCAGGAAGCTGCTCGAATGCGCCCGCCGCCCGCACTCGAAACTTGGGTGTCCCTGTGAAATCGAGCTGGCTTCCCATGGGGACGCGCTCCGCGCCAGCGTTCACGAGGTCGAACCAAAGCAGGATTCGGTCGCCGGAGGTACCGTAGACCTCTCGGCGCTGGAGCGCATCCCAGATCGCATCACGTGTGCGCTCGGGTGCATGAACGGCAACGAGCCCACCGGTGACGAAGAACGACGCCTGCCGCTCCAAGAAAAGTCGTAGGAACGGCCTCACGGACGTTACCTCATCTCGTGACAGAGAGACCGATTCGTCGGTTGGCTCTGGCATCTCGAAGACGATTTGCCTCCACTTCTCGTCGGTCGGACCCCGGGCCTCGGTCATCTTTCGCCGAGCGTATTCCTTGTACCCGGTTCCGGGCCGTGCCGAATGGTTGTCGCTCGATGCGATGAAACCGAGAGTGGAGTGCCGCGGCGCTTCCCCACCTTCGAAGCTGCCGCGTGCCAAGATGTATTGCACCGCGCCTCCGGGGCGATACGAGTACGCTGGCTGAAAGCAGTCGGTGCACTGGCCGCAGTTCCCCCACTCGGTCAGCTCGGTCCCGGGCAGCGACAGATGCCCCGAGGCGCCGAGCCGGACGTAGTTCGAGCGAGCCGACTCGACTCGTCGATCGCATTCCTCGGAAAGCGGGTTGTCGCACCGACTGCGGACGATCTCTCCGGCACGCCAGCAGCATGGCTCGAAAGACTCGCTCGGTTCCGGGCAGGAAGAGGCGTATCCCTCCCGTACGACCGCCCTGTAGTCGCGATATTCTTCGGAATTCCCGTGACCGGAGAACACCTCGATGAGCTGTTGCCAGGCCGGATCGTCGTGCTTCGCCTGGATCTGCTTGTCGTATACGTAGCCCGGCGGCGTGTAGAAGCCCCAGGTCGTGCCGTGTGGAATGACCATGGCCTCGTGTCCCCACTCCGAGAGCTTCCGGAAGAGCACGTCTGGGGTCTCGGCCAGCTCACGGCAGTCAGCAGGCAACGCGGTGCTGTCTCCTGCTGGGCAGTTGGAAAGCGACGCGATCGCGCGGAGCTGTCGGCCAACGTCGTTGTAAGGCTGCTGGTTGGGATAGGCGTGGAAGGGAATCGCGACGTTCTGGGTGATCATCCTCAGATCCCCGAACGCCTCCGAGACGAGCCCTGGAGCCGCGATGGGTCGTGCGGGAAGCCGTGCGTCATCCGCGTACTTGAACAAAACGTTTCGATGACCGTAGTGGGACTCCGGCGTCATCCCGATCTGCGTCCACTCGAATCCGGTGAAGGCCACCAGATCCGGCTGCTCGCTGTCTGCGTCCACGGCGTTGCATTGTCGAATGGAGTTGCGAACCATGTCCCAGCCCCGCGGCGTGAGGGCTTCGGCGTGATCGGTCAGCGAATAGAAATCGAGCTGCGAGCAGAAGCGAGCGAAGTCACAGGCATCGGACGGCGGGTGAACGCCCTCTCCTCCGACCAGGGGCAGGCTCCACTGGAAGGCGTCCACCGAAAGCGTCGAGTGCACGTGCAAGTCCCCAAACAGCACTCTGCTCTCGGGATCGACGCTGGCGGTGCTCTGCCGAACATAACGCTCCGCGACCAGGCGGCGGTCCAGCGGTGTCTCGGTCACCGACGTGTCCTCTTGAAGCTTCCCGCCCCCGATGACCAACCACAGACCGAAGGCCGCCAACGCGAGCACTCCGAGCGTCGCGGAAGCCACCACCGCGATGCCCGCGCAGACCCC
>CBDUCC010000347.1:0-4388 GCA_965365555.1 uncultured Myxococcales bacterium
TCGAGCTGGCCGGCTTCCCGGGGCAGCGCGAGATTTCCTGGCAGACGAGCCTCAACACGATCATGGTCGCAGCGCGCGAGGATGCGAACACGGTCACCCGCCGCTATTTCGTCGTGCGTCGCGACGGACAGGACGGCGAGCTCCTCGAGACCAAGAAGTTCGAAGGCGCGCTGCTCGGCAACGGCAACGGTTACCACTAGAAGAAGCTGGCGAAGCGTTCGATTCCCTCGGGCAGTCGCCCGCCGGTTCGGATGTGGTGCCAGAGCATGGGCGCCACCGCCTCGACCACCTGGCGGGCATCGGCCGAGACCTCCTCGAAGCTCGAATCGGATGTCGATTCGATGGCGATCTCGCTGATCTCGCTATGATTCCAGGTTATCCGGAGCCTCTCTGGCTCGCAGCCTCGAACGGTTTGAATCAGCACGGCGCCGCCGCTCTGTGCCGTGCCCCAGCGACCCGCGGTCCGTTGGAGGGCCGCATGTTCGACCCACAGAGCGCCGAGCCGGGCGCGGAGTCGGGGCTCCTTCTCGACGGAGAGGAGCACTGCCAGCGCCTGTGCAGGATGAGCCGCGTCCTGGGCCACGGCGATCGCCATCGCCAGCCGTTCGGGCGCAGAGAGCTCCTCGTAGGCGAACACCATCCCGTCGAGGGCCGCCTCGTCCCAAAGCACCTGATCGAGCAAACTCGCGAAGGATCCTCGGCGAGGCCGATTCGCGTTTGCGATTCCTGGGCGCGCCCCTTCCACAGCCGCCCTATACCGCAGAGAAGCCCCGAATCCCAGGCCTGGTCGTATGTAGGTGTATGTAGTCAACTTGACTTCATTGTACTACGTGTCAAAGGAGACTTCTGTTCAGGAGGTCCCGATGATGGAAAACGGCTCGATCGACGACGACTACGCGATGGTTCGAGGCCTTGCGGGCCGCCTGTTCCGCGAGCTTTCTCTGCGGGGCGAGCTCGACGACCTGGTCGCGTTTGGCTTTGGTGGGCTGCTCGAGGCCAAGCGCCGGTTCGATCCGTCGCGCGGCGTCCGCTTCAAGAGTTACGCGTACCACCGGGTGCGGGGCGCCATGCTGGACGGCGTGCGGAAAATGGCCGACGTGCCTCGCCGGGCGCATGCCGCGATGCAAGAGGCATCGGCCGTGCAGCCGAGCGCGGCCCCGAGTGGGCTCGACAAGGCCTTCAGCCGCATCCGGGTCAGCTTGAGCGGCGATGCCCCGCTGCAGGGCCGATTCGGCGAGGAGAGTCCGGAGGACGCGCTGCTCAAGCAGGAAAGCATCCAGCGCGTCCTGCAGGCCCTCCAGACCCTGCCCGAGCGCCAACGGAGGGTGATTCGAGGATGGTATTTCGAGGGCCGCCGCCTGGACGATGTCGCGCGGGAGCTCGGCATATCGAAGTCCTGGGCGAGCCGACTTCACCATCAGGCGCTCGACCGACTTCGCGCGAGTCTGTCCTCGCCCTGAGGCAAAGTCGGCCATGCAGCCGAAATATGCCTATTCCCGGCAGGTTACGTGCGCACCGCGGTTCGCGCTAGCTCTCCAAATGCGCATCGAGGTACGCACCTGGCGCAGGGTGTGCGCTTTTTCGCCTCAGCTGTGGCAAAAGCGGCCTTGGCTTGTAAATTCCGGTGTAAAGAAGGGCTCGAAAGCGCTTCGTTTTGCCGATTTCTTCGGGTGGCACACAAACTGCATCATTCTCTCCGCAGGATGGGGGCATCTAGAAATCATAGCCCGAATCTTCCGGCCGCCGACGGTCGTGGAGTTCGGATTCTTGCGAAGTCGGTCTACCGGGAGCTGCGGAACAGCGGCCACAGCCGGTCCGACATCGTCGCGTTCACCAACGCGGTGCTCGAGCTCGTGACCACCGAGCTTCGTGACGCGCAAGAAGCAGCTGAGTAACGACCTTTTCAAACGGGTCGAGCCGCACGAAAAGCGCAAGCGATTCGGGCCCAGGGCTCCTTGACCCCAAACTCCACCGCGCCTACGTTCCGCCCTCGGCGGCAGCTGATTTCGGCTGCTCCCGCGCGGCAGAGGAGTCGAAGAAATGGCGACGAAAATCGGAATCAACGGCTTTGGACGCATCGGACGCTGCGTGGCTCGCATTGCCGCGAGCCGCGATGACGTCGAGATCGTCGGGATCAACGATCTCACCAGCGCGGAGATGCTCGCGCACCTGCTCGAGTGGGACTCCGTTCACCGTCATTTCGGCACGCCGGTGAAGGCGGATGAGGGCGCGATTTGGATCGGCGACCAGCGAATCCCGGTGTCTGCAGAGAGAGACCCTTCGAAGCTCAAATGGGGCGAGCTCGGCGCCGAAGTGGTGCTCGAGTGCACGGGCCTCTTCCGAACGCGAAAGACGGCGCAACCCCACCTCGATGCAGGGGCCAAGCGGGTCATCATCAGCGCACCAGGCAAGGGTGACATCGATGGCACCTTCGTCGTGGGCATCAACAGCGACAGCTTCGATCCGGACAAAGACCGGATCATCAGCTGTGCGTCCTGCACCACGAACTGTCTCGCGCCGATCGCCAAGGTGCTTCAAGACTCCTACGGCATCGTGAAGGGTCACATGGTCACCGTCCACGCGTACACGAACGACCAAGGTCTGCTCGACCAGCCGCACTCCGACATGCGCCGTGCGCGCGCCGCCGCCATGTCGATGATTCCGACGTCGACGGGAGCAGCGACGGCCATCGGCCTGGTCTTGCCGGAGTTGAAGGGCAAGCTCGATGGCACTGCGATTCGCGTGCCGACGCCGAACGTATCGCTTACCTGCCTGACCGCGCAGGTCGCGAAGAACACCGACCGAGACGCGGTCAACGCTGCGCTCAAGGCCGCTGCCGAGGGTCCGCTCAAGGGCATCCTTCAGTTCGAAGAGACGCCGCTCGTCTCGACGGACTTCATGGGCAACCCGCATTCGTCGATCTGCGATGCTGCGCAGACCCAAGTGGTCGGTGGCGACCTCGTCGAGGTGCAGAGTTGGTACGACAACGAGTGGGGCTTCTCGAATCGCATGCTCGACCTCGTGCGGATCGTGTCGAGCGCGAGCTGATCCGATGACCGGGTCGATTCGTTCGATCGAGGATCTCGAGCTCGAAGGCGTCACGACCTTCATTCGAGTGGATTTCAACGTGCCTCTGCGGGATGGCGAGGTCAGCGACGACACGCGTATTCGCGCGGCTCTTCCCACGATTCGCTACGCGCTCGAGCAGGGAGCCCGAGTGGTGCTCGCCTCTCACCTGGGCCGACCGAAAGGCAAGGTAGTCCCCGAGCTCTCGCTCGAGCCCGTTGCGGCACGGTTGGCGGAGCTGCTCGAAAACGGTGAGGTTCGTCTCACCGACGATTGTGTCGGCGATGGCGCGCGCAAAGTCATCCAGGATCTGCGTGACGGACAGGTTGCTCTGCTCGAGAACCTTCGCTTCCATCCCGAGGAGAAGAGTAACGACGTAGACTTCGCTCGCGAGCTCGGGGCCGGTTGCACGGCCTACGTAAACGATGCGTTCGGTGCTGCCCACCGAGCGCACGCATCGGTGAGCGCCCTGCCCCGCTTGATCGAAGCGAGAGCTGCGGGCTTGCTCATGCAACGTGAACTCGAGGTGCTCGAGAAGCTTCGAAGCGACCCTCCTCGGCCCTACCTCGCGATCCTCGGTGGCGCGAAGGTCAGCGACAAGATCGGCGTCATGGAAGCACTGCTGAGCAAGGTCGACGCGCTGCTAGTCGGTGGGGCGATGGCCAATACGTTCCTTGCCGCCCAGGGCCACGACGTCGGGAAGAGCCTCTGCGAACGGGACAAGCTCCCGCTCGCTCGCAGCTTGATGGGCACCGCGGACAAAGCCGGGGTCGACCTGGTTCTTCCCGTGGACGTTCGTGTCGGTGATTCGGTCGAGGCGTCCGTCGCGACCGACGTTGCCGTCGACTCCATCCCGGCCGATGCCTCGGCGCTCGACATCGGACCCAAGACCGAGGCCCTCTTCCGAGAGAGACTGCGACGTGCGCTTTCGGTGTTCTGGAATGGGCCCATGGGGCTCTTCGAGAACCCTGCGTTCGCCGAGGGCACGCTCGCCGTCGCTCGTGCAGCGGCCGACTGTCCCGGGTTCAGTGTGGTTGGCGGAGGCGACAGTGTTGCGGCAGTGAAGCAGGCCGATCTCGGGGCGCGCTTCGATCACGTGTCGACTGGCGGCGGCGCCTCGTTGGAGTATCTAGAGGGCCGCCCGCTCCCGGGCGTCGAGGCATTGGAGCCATGACTTCATCACGCAGACCGCTCATCGCCGGCAACTGGAAGTTGCACAAGACCGTCGCTGAATCCCAGGCGCTTGCCGAGGCGATAGCAGCACACGGGGGTACCGGCCTCGCCTGTGACGTCGTCGTCGGCCCGGTGGCTACGTCGTTGAC
>CBDUCC010000348.1:0-4368 GCA_965365555.1 uncultured Myxococcales bacterium
GTCGGGTCGTCCAAGATCTCGCACCTCACCTGGTCAACCCTCTCGCGTTCCTCTTCCCCGTCTATCATGGCGCTCGAAAGAGCCTTCGCATGATCAACGCCGGGATGTGGCTCTACGACGGCCTCGCGCTCTTCCGCTCTCCCAAGCGCCACAAGACGCTGAAGCCGAACGATGTCTCGAAGGAAGAGCCCTTGCTCAAGCAGGAGGGCCTGCAGGGTGCGCCGGTCTACTACGACTGCTCGACCGATGACGCCCGCCTCACCCTCGAGACGGTCATCGATGCGATCCAGAACGGAGCCACCGCGGTGAACTGGGCGCGAGTGGATGCATTTACGAAGAGCGAGCAGGGGCGGGTTTCGGGCGTGGTGGTGAGGAGCGTGCGCGACGGAAGCCTTCGTGAGGTCAAGGCTCAGGCGGTCATCAATGCCACCGGTCCGTGGACAGACGAGGTGTTGGCCCTGAGCGGGCCTCGCGGCTCGAAGATGCTGCGGCCAACAAAGGGCATTCACATCGTGGTCAGGCGGGAGCGACTTCCGGTCGAGCACGCGGTCGTGCTCTTTCACCCGACCGACGAGCGCGTCCTCTTCGCCTTGCCCTGGGGAGAGCGAACCTACGTGGGCACCACCGATACCGACTACGATGGAACGCCGGGTCAGGAATACGCCACGCTCGAAGACGTCGACTACCTGATCGCAGCAGCGAACCACTACTTCCCGAACAACCCGCTCGCTCGCAGGGACGTGATATCCACCTGGGCCGGGCTGCGACCACTCATCCAACCCGAGGCCGACGTCGGTGACATGTCGGAGTCGCAGGTGAGCCGGGAGCATCAGATCCACATCGGCGAGGACGGGCTGATCACGATCGCGGGGGGCAAGCTGACGACCTATCGAAAGATGGCCAAGGAATGTGTCGACACGGCCGTCCAGGTGCTCAAGCTCGTGGGTCAGCTTCCCGAGGACATCAGGTCGGGCCAGACCTACAAGTTTCCGTTGCCCGGAGCCGTGGGGTGGCCCGAAGACGACGACCACGAGAAGGTGGCCGAGGAGATCACTGCCGTGTGCGAGTGCGAGCTTTCCCATAGGACGCGGCGGCATCTCGTCGACACATACGGCATGCGGGCGCTCGAGCTTGCGAAGCTCTGTGCGAGTAAGCCGGCGCTGCTCGAGCCCATCGTGCCTGGTCGCGCCGAGATCATGGCTCAGGTCGACTTCGGCGTCATGGAGGAGCTCGCTGCGAGCGTAAGCGACATCATGGTGCGACGAACGCAGATTTTCTTTCGGGACGACGACCAGGGGCTCGGCTCGGTCGAAAAGGTGGCTGACCGCATGGCCACGCTCATCGGCTGGTCCGCAGAAGAGCGACAACGCTCGATCGAGGAGTACGAAGCCGAGGTGGCGCTCTCCCGCAAATGGCGAGAGGAGCTTTGATCCGAACCTCAGGAGAGCTGCGGCAGCTTCAGCTTGATGGCGAGCGCGCCGGGCTCGACCCTCATCGATTCGAGCTCGAGCACATCGAAGATCATGGCTGCGGTCTGAGTCGAGGCGAAGCGACGAACGGCGGGTACGCTTCGTAGGTCGACGCGCAGGGAACCCGGGCTCTCCCTTTCGACGATGGCGCCCCCGAGATCGTGCGAGTCCGGTGCGATGATCATCGGCCAGGTCGCCTTTGCGATACACCCTGCGAGCGCGCCCACGATCGAGCTGTCGTAAGCGCCTGGAGGCTCGACGTCGAAGGCGATCTCCTTTGCTCCGCGCGGTGCGAAACGGACCGAACGGGGAGTGAGGCTGAACTGCACTTCGCGTCCGTTGGTCAACGATGCGTCGACGAACATACGGCCGGAGTGGCAGGCGACCATCGCGGAATCGACGCCCTCGGCATGTGCGGCGGCGCTGGTGAGAGCCTCATCGCTCAGGCGCCAGCGCTGCTGGGTCAGTCGCTCGAGGATCTGGGCGGTGGCCTCCGCGACCCGCGTCCCCTTGGCCCGATCGAGCGCGCGGTCGGCAGCGGCGCGGATCAGACTACGGAGGATGTCGAAGCGGTCGTTCATTCTGCAGCCTGTGGGGCAGTCTTGGTGCGCAGGAGGTCGAGCTGCAAGGGTGTGACCCGAAGCCCACCGCGCTCGGCGAAGAAGGCAGTTCGAACGACCCGTGGCTCCAGCTCTTGCAGACCGGTACAAGCTCGAAGGACCTCGCCGGGCCGCGGCGTCGTTTTGCCATCCAGTCGCAGCGTCATCCTGACCGGGATGAGATCGCCCGCGATTCCTGCAGAGTCGAGCGCGTCCTGGCCGCAACCGACGGTGAGGTCGACGAGGACCGCACCGATGTCGACGCGCTTCTTCACCCCTCGGATGTCTCGGTCGATCGAGAGCTCGGTGGGGCGAGCATCGAGCCTTTCTTGAAGCGCAGACTCGGCGTCCAAACCGTGCTGTGCAAGCTGCTTTCGGGGAAGAGCAGCCACGAAGTCGGTCATGTCGATCACACGATTGAGGGCAGCATCGGTTGGGCCGAGGACCTCGAAGCCAAAGAACTCGATGCCGTCGATCGCGCCTGCGTTCAGACGTTCGCAGAGGTTCACGAGGTTGGGGGACTCCGCAGCGCGGAGACGGACGTCGACGTGCTCGCAGAGACTCGAGGTGCCCACCGGCAGGGCGGGCCCGAACGTGAGCTTCGGCAGCGGCCGAAATCCTTCGCTGTAGTAGAGCGGAAGTCCGACGCGACGCAGCATGCGCGGGAAGCTTCGAACCAGGTCGAGATGGGAGCTGTACGCGGGCCGACCGATCTTGCGGAAACCGAGGCGTATTCGCATGGGGGGACCCTGGTCCACGTCCCGGAAGGGTCTTCGATCGGCGAAGGGGTCCTCGGCCTCTTCCTCTGGAGCAACCACTCGAGCCGCGCGAGGTTCGAGTGCCCCCATGCTGCGGAGGAAGGTGATCCGCTCTTGCTTCATCTTCGCGAGATCACAAGCGATGCCGCAGTCGTAACAGACCAGGCGCTTCCTCTCGGCCTCTGCATCCTTCACGTTGGTGGGATGAACGAAGCTTCCGACGGTCTTTCCGCATGGCGGACTGAGACGATTCCGTAGCGCCTTTCGATACTCGCGTGCGAGGAAGCCTTGCTCGAGGCCTACGTCGATGTGCGACCAGGGAAGCCGGGCCGAGATTGGGATCGTGCCGAGGAACCAGGCGGGGTCGACGCCGGCTTCGGCGAGCGCCTCGGTCCATGCCTTCAGGTCGAGTCGTTCGTCCCAGGAGTCGAAGCGCGCGCCGCGACGGTAGGCGCCCTCGATGACCCCGGAGAGCCGGCGGTCACCGCGCGCGAGCATGCCTTCGAGCCAGGAGCCGTCCGACTTGTGCATCTTGAGTTGCACCCGCGTCTGGCTCGCTTCCGCCAGTAGCAGCGCCTGCTTCCGCTCGATCTCCTCGTGGGAATCCATCGCGCACCACTGAAACGGCGTGTGTGGTTTCGGGACGTGTGTCGAAACGCTCACCGTCACCTTCGCGCGTCGGTCACCCCGGACGCGCTGCGCCACGTCGAGCGCTTTGGCTCCCGTGCGAACAATCTCCCGAACATCTTCGTCTTCTTCGGTAGGGAGCCCGATCATGAAGTAGAGCTTCATCCTGCTCCAGCCGCGGGAAAACACGCGCTCGGCCGTCTCCATGAGCTGCGCTTCGGTGACGTTCTTGTTGACCACGTCGCGCATGCGCTGGCTGCCGGCTTCGGGCGCGAACGTGAGACCGCCGGCGCGTTGCTGCTTCATGTCGTCGAGAACGTCTTCGCTGAGGCCGTAAGCCCGGAGCGAGGATACACTGAGCGCCACCTGATGCGGCGCGAGCGCTTCGATGGACTCGCGCACGAGGGGAGCGATTGCGCTGTAGTCTGCCGTCGACAGGGAGGTCAGCGAGGCCTCGTCGTATCCGCCTTCTTCGACCGAGCGAACCATGGCGTCGATGATCGCCTTCGGCTCCCGCTCGCGAACGGGTCGGTAGATCATGCCGGCCTGGCAGAACCGACAACCTTCGGTGCAACCTCGTGCGACCTCGATCGAGGCGCGATCGAAGACGGTCTCGCAATTCGCGATCGGACCGTCGACCGGAAAGGGGTATTCGTCGAGGCTCTCGACGATGGCCCGGCGTATCGGAAAGGGCACATCCGGATGGACCGGCTCGACCACCTGCATTTGCGTATCTGCGGCGGGCACGCTGTCGTAGAGCGAAGGTACGTAGAACCCCCCGAGCTTGGCGATCCCGAGGAGCCGGTCGGCTCTCCGCAGGCCTTCGGCCTTCATGGCGGCCCAGGCCCGCATCAGCTCGGGAAGCTTCGCTTCGCCGTCGCCGATCAGGAAGACGTCGACGAAGGGGGCCATCGG
>CBDUCC010000349.1:0-4344 GCA_965365555.1 uncultured Myxococcales bacterium
ACCGCATGCACTGCCATCTCCGTATCCCATTGGTTGCTCGCGCGATTCTGTCACGATCGCGACGCCAGCGCTCGTGCCGAGCCGGTTGGCGCCGGCGGCGATCATTCGCTCCGCAGCGCCCACATCGCGGATCCCGCCGGAGGCCTTCACGCCAAGCTCTGGCCCGACGACCGAGCGGAGGAGTCGGACATCGTCCTCGGTGGCCCCGGCCCCGGCAAACCCGGTCGAGGTCTTGACGAAGGAGGCACCCGCCTCTTGGGCCCACTCGGCGCCGAGGCGCTTCTCCGCGTCGCTCAACAGGGCCGTCTCGAGGATCACCTTCACGGCCCGCCCCTCAGCGACCTCCACCACCCCCCGAATATCGGCGAAAAACGCGGCTCTGCGAGCATCCTTCAGAAACCCGATTCCGCAGACCATGTCGAGCTCGGAGGCCCCATCCCGCACGGCTTGGGCGGCTTCTGCGGCTTTCGCCGCCGCGCTGCTCGCGCCGAGCGGGAAGCCGACCGTCGCACAAACCGGCAGGTGGCGGTCCGCCAGCAGTGCGGTACAAAGCGGCACGTGGGCAGAGTTGACACACACAGTGGCAAAGCTGTGTTGAGAAGCCTCTTCGCAGAGCCGCTCGAAATCCCCTTCTCGGGCGTCCGGCCGCAAGAGCGTATGGTCGATGTAGGCGGCCAGGTCCCGACGCATCTCGCTTCTCGTGTTAGCAACATTGTCGGCGGGTCACCAACCCCGCTAGGGAACGAGCCTGGGGGCTTTTGAGCTGATGGATGTAACCTGCGAGCGCTGCGGCACCGAGTACGAGTTCGACGAGACCCTGCTGTCGGGGCGTGGGACGAGCGTGAAGTGCACGAATTGCGGCCATGTCTTCAAGGTGTACCCGAAGGCCGAGGAGGCCGCCGATCGGACTACCAGCACCTGGCGGCTCCATCTTCGCGACGGCTCGACCGATGCGATCGAAAGCCTGAGAGAGCTCCAGCGGCGAATCTCTTCGGGCGAGCTGACCCCGGATGACCAGATCGCCCGGGGTGACGACGGCTGGAAGACCCTTGGCTCGATTCCGGAGCTCGAAACCTTCTTCCAGGCCGCAGGCGTACAGGTCCCGTCGCGTCGGATTCCTTCGCCCCTGCCCCCGGTGCCCACGCCAGCCTCTTCGGAATCGAGCATACCGCCGGGCAAGAGACCACGGCAGCCGACGCTTCTCGGCGTGACGCCCGTTCAACGCCTCGGAGCTTCGGCCCATGAACCGCTCTCCGAACCAGCCCCGCCACCGGAGGGGTCGGAACAGGCCGCACTGATGTTCGAAGCGGAGCCCTCGGCAGAGCCGCCCCGCGCCTCGGCATCGGACTCGAGCTCGGCCTCCATCGAATCGCCTCAGTCCTCCTACCGATCTCCGTACAATCGCGATTCCGCCGTCGGTACGGCTCCGACCGAGGTCGAGGACGCTGAGTTCGAGGAATCCTTCACAGCGTCGACATCGATTCGGCAGAGCGCGACGACTCCGGGCTATTTCGACGACGATGATGACATCCCCGATCTCCCGGCCCGTGGACTGTCGCCTCTCAAGTGGCTCCTGCTGATCGTGTTGATCGGCGGCGGTGCGCTCGTCGCCACCCAATGGGAGCGTGTGGCGCTGCTGATCGGGATCGGAGCGGACCCTGTACAGATTGTCGCTGCGGTCGAGGATGGTGACAAAGCGATCGCGGAGGGATACGGGGGCTCGTACGCGAGCGCGATCGATGCCTACGGGCGCGCTGTGGAAGCCGGTGCCAGCCGCGACGCAGAGGTGCTCGCCAAGCTCTCCAACGCGTACGCCTTGCGGGCCCAGGCTCGGATCGACGAAGGCGCGGACTCGGATCTGGAGTCATTGCGGGAATCGGCTTTGTCCACCGCCCGCGCCGCTTTGGCCGCCGATCCACGAAGCGTCGACGCACGACTCGCCTTGGTCGACGCGCTCCGACTGCGCGCAGCCAACACGGAGGCGCGCCAAGAGCTCGAGGAGGTGCGCGCCATGTCGTTTAGCCGAACGGCGGAGTTCTTCCGGGTCGATGCGCGCCTCAGCAGCGCCGAGGCCGACGGGAGGCTCGAGAATGGCTTGCGGAGCGCCCGTGAAGCGAGTGATCTCGACCCGAACGGCGTGCGCTATTCGCTGCTTGCCGCCCGAAGCGAGCGCGCAGCGGGGAATGACGAGCGGGCCGAGACCTTCCTCCGCAGGGTCCTCGAAGACCGACCCGAGCACCCGGTTGCAGTGCCGATGTTGGCCGAGATCATCGCCGTCAGAGCGGAGTCCCCCGAGGAGACTCCGCCTGAGGTCGCCGAGGTTGCCGCTGACGCAGGCGTACAGAGTGCGGGGGACGCGGCGGCGCAGACCGACGAGGCACAGGACGAGGCGACCGAGCCTTCGAGCGAGCCCGAACCGGAGACGAAGCCCGAACCTGCGCCTGAGCCCAGGGTCGACGCAGCAGCCGAGACCGTTCCGACGCCAACGGAGCCGGAGTCGGCAGCGACGCCCGAGCCGTCGAAGGCGCCTGCTGCCGAGGAGGACGCGTCAGAGCCTGCCCGCAAGGCCGCGGCGTCACGACCTGCGAAGCGAGAGCGGACGCAACCTGCGCTCGACGAGTACGACCAGCTCGCCAGGGCCGCGAATGCCGATGGATTCGTCGATGGACGACCTCCTGTCCTCGATTACGAGTCCAACATGACAAAGGGACGTCAAGAGCTGGCGGATGGCAACTACGCGCGCGCCCGTGCGTACTTCGACAGCGCGCTAGAGGTTCATCCGGGCTCGGCGGACGCGATGGACGCGCTCGGTGATGTCGCGACGGCCGTCAGCGACTACGCGTCTGCGCTTCGGTACTACCGGGTCGCCGCCCAACGCGGTCAACCGGACGGCTATTACAAGCTCGGCCAGACCTACGAGCGGCTCGGCAAGACTGAAGAGGCCGTCTCCGCGTATTACACCTACGTGAAGCGCCGTCCGCAAGGCCGCCATGCCGCGGAGGCGAAGGATGCCATTCGAAATTTGGAACCTCGCGCAAAATTGCCGCCGGACCCGGAGCCGGACGCTAAACCCGATCCCGCCAAGGCGCCGGAGCCCAGCACACCATGAACCCCACCCTTCGCGCTGCGGCGCTCTACCTCTGCGCGACCACGGTCGCGCTCGCGCTCTCCTCGTGCAACAAGGAGGAGACGCAGACCATCGATGAGCCTGCAGTGCGAGAGCTCCGAATCCTCGAACCGTTCCCGGACCGGACCGAGCCCGATCCGTTCTCGCGTCCGCGACCGGACCTGCACGACATCCTGACGAGGGTCTGGGACGCCACTGCCAACGAGAACGTCAAAGGTCTATTCCTACGCGTGGGCGCGCTCGAAGGCTCCTGGGGCAGTGTGCGGGATCTCACCGAGGCGCTCGACCAGTTCCGCTCGAAGACACGCCCCATCCACTGTCACTTCGAGGCCACCGACAACGTTGGCTATCTGTTCATGGCCTCGGTCTGTGATCGAATCAGCATGTCGCCGGCGGGTACACTCGACCTGATCGGTCCGGCCGCCGTGATGCTCTACGCTCGATCTTTTCTGGAGAAGCTGGGGATCGAGGCTCAGATCATCCACATGGGACGCTACAAGGGCGCCGGCGACACCCTGATCCGCGACGACATGCCTCCCGAGGCCAAGGAGTCGATGGACGCGATCCTGGACGACCTATACGGCTCCTTGATCGCCGCCACCGCTCTGCGGACCGATGGAGACGAGGAACGAGCCCGCGCTTTGATCGACGAAGGGCCCTACACGTCGGAGGCGGCGGAGACTTCGAAGCTGGTGGACGGTGTCCAGTACCTTCGAGAAGCACGGGAGGAAGCCAAGAGCGCCAGCGGAGTGGACACAATCCGCAGGACCCGCATGGTCCCGAAGCAAGACCCTCTGACGCTCGGCCAGTTCCTGGACCTTCTCAGCGGTGACAGCGATGAGCCGAAGGTCGAAGACGCACGAGTCGCGCTGGTGTTCGTGACCGGGAACATCGTCGACGGCGAGGCGGCGAAGCCGGGCGAAGCGGTGTCCGGCCCGTTCGTTCGTGCGATGGAACGCCTCGAAGAGGATGACGAGGTGAAGGCCGTGGTGCTCCGTATCAACTCGCCTGGTGGATCTGCGCTTGCCAGCGATCGGATGTGGCAGGCGGTTCGCAACCTCGCCGCAGACAAGCCCGTGATCGCGAGTATCGGCAATATGGCGGCGAGCGGCGGCTACTACATCGCCTCCGCGGCCGACGAAATCCTCGCCCATCCGAACAGCCTCGTCGGTTCCATCGGCGTCGTTGGCGGCAAGCTCAACCTCGGACCGCTGAGC
>CBDUCC010000350.1:0-4336 GCA_965365555.1 uncultured Myxococcales bacterium
CCACGTCGATCATCTGAGGATCGAACGTATGGGAAAGCGTCGCCACGAAGTCGGAGCTTCCTCCGCTACCCCCATCACCGCCGGCAGCCGCGGTCCCGCCGCCACCTGCCGTACCGCCCGAACCCGCACTGGATTCGCTGCTGTCCCCGCAGGCGACAAGGGTCATCGATAGCAATGTTGATAGGATTATCAGACGCATGGGCCAAGGGTTCCTTATGAGCGGGGTTTCGGCAAGAGGTTCGCCGTGAACCTCCAAGTGGACGCCGTTTCCACTAAATAGTCTATAATTGCAGCAAGTTAGAGAAGGTTTACCTCGATGAGCATGTACTCGTTCGAACCGTGGTTGTCCACGTGGAAGAGCAGCCGGGTCCCCTGAGGGTAGTCCTTCGGCGCGACCCAAGTCTCACTCGGAAACTTGAAATCACTCGGGATCAGCACTTCGTAGGCGAGCGCCACCTCGTCGCCAATCGCGAACATCATGCGCGCAGTACCGGGCACCGGCGCGGTCAGCGTCGAGTGACGCATGCGGATCTCGACCTCGTCGCCGGCGCGAATCGGCCGCAACGACGGCTGCTCCAGGGTGAGCCAGTTGCAAAGCGGCATGCTGGGGTTTGGCATCCGCGTGTACACGGCCATCACGGTGAACGCGTCGAGGCACTCGGGCACGTACGCCGCAATGCAGCGCGAGTCCGGCTGGAATGTCACGCAGTCATCGTCGGGCCAGGGATACTCGGGACAGTCGATCGGCTCGAGCTCGCAGGACGCGCCCTCGGGGGGCGGGCCCAGGAGCTCATCTCCCTCGGTGCTCGGCACCCACTTCGTGTTGTCGACGAGCGGCCCCGGGGTCGATCCGGCGCCGCCTCCGTTCCCGGCGGTTCCGCTGTCGTTCCCGGTTTCGCCACAGGCGGCGAGAAGAACGATCGAGAGCAGGATCGCGCGGGCCTTAGGCATGGGCATGCCCTCCCGCGCGCCGAGTGCGGGCTCTGCTCAACTCTCCCGCGGTACGCTGATCCGAATCAGAACGTCGGGCTTCACCTTCAATGCGCCGAGCGCCGCGGTGTACGGCTTGATGCCGTAGTCGGGCTGGTGAAGGCGCACCTCGGTCGTCCAGCGCCCTGCTTCGGGGCGCACCGTGGCCTGAAGCGATCGCGACTTCCCATGCAAATGAAGCGTTCCTTCGAGGGAGAACGCGTCGCCGCGCTCCACCACCTTGGTCGACTCGAAACGAATCTCGGGAAACTTCCGAACGTGCAACACGTCCTTGCTCACGTTGTCGTAGATCTTTTTCTTGTCGCCCTTGCTGAGTGTCGAAGGGTCGTCTCGCCCATCGACGCGCGCGCAGACGACGCTGATGCTGCTCGGATCGAAGGTCGCCTGAATCGACTTCGTGGACTCGTCCACTTCGATCGAGAATCGCTCGACCTGAAGCTTCAGGTCGTGCGCCAGCCGGGCCAGAAGCCCGTCTTTGAATGAAAACAAGAGACATTCGGAGTTGTAGGCGTCGAAGCGAGCCATCGTCGGCGATGTAGCTCACCCCCTCGGGATGAGCCAGCGAGTTTACTGCAGGATCACAGTCCTGGGGTTTCGATGTAATAAGCGCCAAGAAGGATGAACATCTCCTCCTCGGTGGTCACGCCGCCGCCGAGCGGGCAGGCATCGCAGACTCCGCCTTCGCCGCAGACCGAATCGTCGCCGCCGCAGAGCATTCCCTCATTGGGGCCGCCGAAGCAGGAGCGCTGCTCCGGCTCACAGCCGCAAGCGAACAGGTTGAACCCACGGGCATTCGCCAGCGGGGCGAAGGTGCCCACGAAGTCGCAGGTCTCGGCGTCGGGCTTGATCGAGTTGCGCCGGACCTCGGCCGGGTTGGCTTGTCCGTTGTCCCAGAACGAACAGTATCGAAAGGTACGCTCCGCGGGATCCTCGCTGTCGAAACGCATGCCAGAGTCCTCGGAGAAGCGCTGGTAGAGCGGATCCTCGTAGTCGAAGCTGATGTAGTCCGGCTCGGTGGACGGCGGCTCGCAATCGTTGTTCGGCGCCCGTCCGGAACAGGGCTCGTTGGGAGGGTACCAGACCCGAAACTGCTTGCCGAAACGGTGGGTGTGGGTGCTGAGGTTCAGCATCCGCCCGTACTGCGGAATGGTGAAGCTCCCACAGGCCTCGGTCGAGGAGAATGCTTCGATCTCGCCCATGCCGAAGATGTCGTCGGCATCGAATATCTGCGTCCGACGGTATCGAAGATCGTTCGGGTCAGCGAAGCTGAGGTTCATCCACTGCTCGATGCTGGTGTCGCTCTTCGTGAGGTTGAAGGCGTGGCTGTCCCAGATGATGAAACCCTTGACTGGGGCGAGGGCATAGACACCGGTCGGGTACGTTTCTCGGAAGCTCGACTCCTGGGCGGTTGCGAGATTCTGCCGCGTGCTCGCGGTACCGAAGAGACCTCCGAGGGTTCCCATCTGGGGCGGCCCATTCGGGTAACCGATGCAGGCGACGCTGGTGACCGGCTCGGTCACGCACTGGCTGCGCTCGCCACACTCGTCGCCTCCGGGTGTGCAAGGCGATCCGCCGTTCTCGCCGCCGTTGCAGACCCAGTTATCCCAGAACGGACCCATCGGATCGTACTGTTCGGGCTCGTCCGCCGGCGGAACGTAGAACTCGATAATGCTGTGGTGCGACTGCGGATCCTGTGCGAGCAGGGCTCGGTTGTAGACGAAGCATTCGCGTTCGGGGCCGCCCTCGGCATCGCCGCAAGGGACTCGGAAGTCGGCCGGAATCGAGTCGGAGTAATCGTAGTAGCTGACGAAGCAGACTTCGCCCTCCTGCTCGGCGGGCACGGTCCAACCGCCTGAGTAGAACTGCACTCCGTCGCCGGCTTCGGGCGCGGGGAGCGGCTGGATCTTGTTCGGAGCGACCTCTCCGTCGAGGGAGCAGTCGGCATACGGCTCGGAACCGGCGACGATCCCGGTCTCCGGCGCGCCGCCGCGAATCCAGGTGCGAAGAAGCGCGAGATCGGTCTCGCTCAGGACGTCCGGACCTGTCGGCATCGCGCCGCCGGAAATCGGCTCCGGCAAGGACCCAAGCTCGAAGCCCTCGGTCTTCGCCGCGACCTTTTGGTAGAGCAGGCTGAGGTCCTGCTCACCGGGGAACACCAACATGTAGTCGCCGGAGTTTCCCTCGACGTTGATCAGGTTCGCGTACGAGCTCTCGGCGCGTAAATCGAGCCCGCCGGTTGCGCTCTGCCCATGACAGGCGGAGGCGGTGCACCCACGGTTTTCGAAAATCTGCTGCTGGACGAGGGCGAACGTCGAATCGGCCTCGCACTTGTCACCGGGACCTTCGCCATCGGTGGTGCTCGAGCTGCTACTTCCGCAAGCGGATACGATGACGAGCGCGCAGGCGGCGACCGCGAACAGGACGGGTTTCATAGGGGTCTCCAAAACGGGGATTCAAGAGCTAAGCGAAGTTCGGCGGATTCTTGTTGATTCGATTATCGGTGCAAGCAAAAAAGTGAGCCGTCCTCACAATTGATAACCTTCGGTCGCTTTTTGCTCGCCTTTAAGGCTTATGGCGTCTTCACGTAATAGGAGCCGAGCGGCAAGAACATCTCGTCGTCGGTCGTAAAACCTCCGAGCAGCGGACAGGCATCGCAGGTCCCGCCCTCGCCGCATATAGAGTCATCACCGTCACACGCCATACCCTGACGGTCCCCGCCGAGGCATTCCCGCTCCGAAGCGTCGCAGCCGCAGTAGGTCCGAGGGAATCCGCAGGTCGGCGTGTTGGGCTTGGTCGACTCGCGCTTGACCTCCATCGGGTCGTCGGCGCCGTTGTCGTACAAAGCGCAGGCGAGGAACGTGCGCTCCTCGGCCGACGCGGACGAATAGTCCCTCGGCGGATCGTAGTAGCTGTAGAGGGGATCGTCGTAGAGGCGGCTGAGGTAGTCCGGGTCGCGGGGCGGCGGAGTGCAGCCCTCGACTCCGACACAGCGCTCGTTCGGCGGAAGCCAGATGCGGAAGAGCTCGCCGCGCTGGTGCATGTGCGAGCTCAGTGAGAGCAGCTGCGAATACTGAGGCAGCGTCCAGGTCATGCAGATCTCTTCCTTCTCGAAGGGCGCGATTGGGCCCATCTCGAAGATGTTTCCGGCCTCGAAGATCTGCTCCCGAAGCCAGATGCGCTCCGACTCTGCGGCGAAATTCAGGTTCACCCACTGCTCGATCGTGGTGCCCTTCGTGGTGAGGTTGAATCCATGGCTGTTCCAGGAGATGAATCCTGCGAGTGGCAGCGCCGAGTAGACGCCTTCGGGCGGGAGGTCGGCGTACCAGGCACGCACTCGCTGCTCGTA
>CBDUCC010000351.1:0-4334 GCA_965365555.1 uncultured Myxococcales bacterium
TCTCCGGGTAGCGTCGCTCGAGGCCGATGGCGACATCGGTCCCAGAAGAATGATCGCGACCCGCGCGTCGGCGACGACCGCGGGCACAGAACTCGGCTTACGAGCCCTCTGACCACGGCGCCTCGCTCAGCGGGGCGCCGTGCTGTTTATCAAGGGTCCGGCAGGGAGGTGCGGAGGGTGGGCTCGAGTACGATGCCGCGTGCCCGCGCTCGCTCGAGCGACGCTGCGCGCGCCTCCTGGTACGAGGGCGAGCCAATATAGGCGAAGAACCGCTCGCTTGCGGGGATCACCAAGTCTTCAGGGAACCATTCGAAGGGTTCGCCATTTCCCCACCGGACCTCTCCACGTTCCATCTTCCAGGCTGCCTCCGTCAGGTCGAGCGGACCGAGCACCTCTCTCAGCGCTTCGAACTGTCCTTGGAGCTCGGGGTCGAGGAAGAACGACTGGGCGCCGCCAATGACGGCGATGTGATAGCGAGACGGGTGGTGGGCGAGTCCATCGAGGCCGAGTCGCTGCGCGCCCTGAAACAAGAGCTGCATGACCTTCTCGCCGACACCGAGCCCCGGATGGTCCTGCCCCGGCCAAGGCGGATCGCGGAGCGAGAACCCCTTGGTCGGATTCTGCAGAAGCAACCACTCGATGTAGAGAAAACGCAGCTCGTCGGGCGGTTCGAGGCCCTCGGGGGCGGGACGTACGACTCGGCGAATCACCAGGTCGACCAACAAGTGCTCCTCGCCGCTCTTCTTGGCGTGGAGCGTCACGTGTTGTCGGTCCGGATCGGACGGGTCGACTTCGAGCCGAAGGTCGGAGAAGCCGCGGCTACGAACCTCGTCATAAAGACCGTATCGCTCGAGGGCGAATTCGAGCCCGTGCCGCGAGTAGAAGTCGAGGATCCGAGTCGAGCGGTGACGGGGGCCCACGAGGTCGCCAAATAGATCTTCCTCCGTGATCGTGAACTCCCCACTCGAACGCTGCAGCTCGTACGGATCGAGCTCCTGCGCGATCTGAGTGTACTGCTCGAACAAGCTCTTCTGAGGATCCGGGGTGACCTCGGCTTCATCGATGAGGAGCCATCGGATGAAGTCGGAGGAAGCCTTCCATGCATCTCCGCTGTAGCCCCCGCCGAGTGTCACGACGGCAGGGCAGCGGCGGGCTCGGGCTTGTTCGATGACGAATCGGTCTCGTGCGAGCACACCGGTGCGCGTGAGCTCGAAGTCGCCAAGTCGGTCGCTTGCGAGCACGTCGTTTCCGGCAACGTAGAAGAGCAACTCCGGGGTCTGTCGATCGAGGGCGGCTGGCAGCGTATCGCTGAGGAGCTTCATGTACGTCGCGTCGTCTGTACCAGCGGTCAGCAGGTGTTGCTCGTCCGATGCCGCTTCGACATGGCTCCAGACCGACCCGTGGATCGAGTAGGTGAAGACGGACTCGTCGTCTTCGAACGTCACGATGTTGCCGTTGCCCTGATGGTAGTCCAGATCGACGATGGACACGGGGCCCTCGAATCCGTCCTCCCGCAGAAGGGCGATGGCGACCGCGATGTCGTTGTAGACGCAGAAGCCCGCGCCGGCTTCGGGCTCTGCATGATGAAAGCCGCCGCCGATGTTGAAACCTACGCGGTCCTGGGCCTCGACGGCCCAGCGGGCGGCTTCGACGGTGCCGCCGACCTGGCGCCTTTGTGCCGTGAGCACGGCGTCGACCTCCATGTCCGAGGCCTCGAGGCCGAAGATTCGACCGAGGTACTCGGGCTCGGCCGTTCGCTCCAGGTACGCCTCGGAGTGCGCGGTGCCCAAGTCTTTGAGACGAATGATCGGAGCGGGTCGAATCTGTTTGGGCCGCACGAGGCCTTCGACCGCGAGTGAGCCCAGAATCTTCTCTCCCCGGTCGACCTCCACCCCGGGCACACGTGCCGTTTCGCCAAGCTCCTCCACCCGATAACGGGGGTGGTACCAGAGCCCGACCCGATCTCCGAGACGTCGATGAGCTTTGCGACGCTGGAACCAGGTGGACATCGAGCTCACATCGAGATGGAGCCCTTGCGGAACTCGTTCTTCGCGATGTGGACGTTGATCACGACGGGCTTGCCCGTGGCCGCGAGCGCCTTGGCTTCGTCGAGAACGGCGTCGATGCGGGCGGGGTCGTCGAGCAGCAGCCCGGCCGCGCCGTAGCCCTGGGCGACTTCGTGGTACGCAGTGCGCCGGAGGACCGTTCCTACGTCGGTGCCGAGCATGGGAACCTGCTCGCGTGCGATTTGCGCCCAGGAGCCATCGGTTCCGATCACTGCGATGGGAGCCAGCCCGTGACGAATGCAGGTGTCCATTTCCGCGAGACTGTAAGCGCACGAGCCGTCGCCATAGATCAGCCACACCTCGTTGCCGGGTCGAACGAGTGACGCTCCGATCGCAAAGCCTCCGCCGACCCCGAGCGTTCCGAAGACGCCTGGGTCGAGCCAAGAGAGCGGCTTGCGCGGCCGAAGTATGTACGATGCGGTCGCGACGAAGTCACCGCCGTCCACGACGAGCACGGCATCGTCGGACATCTTCTTCTCGATGCATTCGAAGAGCTGAAGTGGATTGACGAGCTCGCTACTCGTCCTCGCTTGCTCGACGATCTCTTGGTCGCGCTCTACCTCGCGGGCACGGAGCGTGTCGAACCAAGCCGTCCACGGTCCGAGGCCGCCACCAACTTCCTCCGAAAGCTGTCGCAAAAAGGTGCCCGCATGCATGTGAACCGGAATCTCCGGACGCCGGTTCTTTCGCATCTCGCTGGCGCTGAGATTCGCGGCGATGAGCGTGGCACGGCTGGAGATGCTGCGCCCATAGCCAAGGCGGAAGTCGAAAGGGAAGCCGGCGACGATCACGAGGTCGGCCTCTTTGAGCGCGGCGCTTCGTTTGTGCCGGAACTGAACGTCGCTGTACCGGCCGAGCAGGCCTCGAGCCATGCCGCCGAGCCAGGTGGGGACCCCAAGTGCCCGAACGGCGTCGGCGATGGAATCCGGGTTCTGGACGTTGACGAGCGCCTGGCTGCCGATGACCAGGGCCGGGCGCTCGGCGTCACGGAGAAGCGAGGCAACCTTCTTCAGGTGAGGACTTCGGTCGCTCGGCTTCGGGGGGAGGGACTCGCGAAGCGGCGGTGAAATACTCATGTGCGGCTGATTGAACTGTCGATAGAGGTGGCCGCGCATGTACAGCTCGAGGGCCTTGGAGCCGAGGCCTTGCCCGCCGCCCGCCTCCTTCATGAACATCTCGCGAACGAGGTCTTCAGCGTACAGCAGGTCGATGGGCAGCTCGACGAATACCGGTCCCGGGACTCCTTCTTGGGCGACATCCAGGGCCTTCTCGACGGTGGGACCGATGCTGCGCACCTTGTTCACAGCGACCGACCACTTCGTGATGGATTGCATGACGGAGATCTGATCGATGTCTTGGAGCGAGCCCCGGCCCTTCAGCAAGGTCGCCGCCGCTCCGCCGAACAGCAGTACGGGAGACTGTGCCATCTGCGCGTTCTTGATCGCTGTGATGGTGTTCGTGACACCCGGGCCAGCCGTGACAGCCGCCACGCCGGGGATGCCGGTCATCCTGGCGACCGCGTCGGCGGCGAAGACGGCGCTCTCCTCATCACGCACATCGACGACACGAATCCCGTTGGCCTCCGCGCCCACGAGAATCGGCGAGATGGGGCCGCCGCACAGCGTGAACAGTGGCCGCACGCCTCGCGCTGCGAGGATGCGTCCGATGATGGATCCGCCGTCGCTTCCCATTAGTCGCTCCCGACCCCTTCGAGCACGTGATGCTCGAGGATGAAACAGGTGAAGGTGCCTTCGAACACCGCCGCTTCGTCGACGGTGGCCTCCACGCGCACCTCCCGCTTGCGGCCTTTCGCTCCGAGGGTCCTTGCTCGTGCAACAACCCGATCGCCCTGGCGGACGGGCTTCACGAAGCGGCTCTGCGCGCTGCCCAGCACGACGGTCGGTTCGTTGACGGCAAGCATCGCTGCATAGTCGGCGAGCCCGAAAACGAAGCCACCGTGCACCAGGCCTGTGCTGTCGACGACCATGTCTTGGGTCGTCACCAGGGCCACCGACGCGCAACCATCGTCGATCTCGACGATCTGACCGCACAGGGCCGGGTTGGCGGCGAGGTGGGTCCTGGGCTCCATCGTTGGGCACGATGGCACGAGCGGCGGGTCCAGAAAAGCGGGATCGGAAGCGCACCGGGCCCTTTATCGCTTGCCGATTGGCCCAACGGGTGTCTAATAGATGGTCAAATCACACGGTAGACGGAGGGTCATGTGAACGAGCTTGCGCGTTACCTCATGGAAAACGCTTACATCGACTT
>CBDUCC010000352.1:0-4329 GCA_965365555.1 uncultured Myxococcales bacterium
GGATGCACAACGGCTTCGTCGAGGTCGACAAAGAGAAGATGAGCAAGAGCCTCGGAAACTTTTTTACTGCGCGGGACCTGTTCGAACGCGTGGAGCCGGAGGCGATTCGCTACTTCATGATGACGGTGCACTACCGCGCGCCGCTGAACCTCGACTGGACCCTGGACGATGCCGGCAACGTGACGGGTTTTCCGCAATTCGAGGAGGCAGAGCGGAGAGTGGCCTATGTGTACAAGACCAAGCAGCGCCTTTCAGAGCTGCCCGAAAAACGCATCGTCGAAGGAGACACCCAGCCCCCTGCCGAGCTCGCCGAATTTCAGTCGGCGCTGCGCGGCGCACTCGACGACGACCTGAACATGCCGGTCGCGCTCGCGAAGCTCGCAGACTTCTTGAAGAGCGTGAACGAGCTCTGCGACCAGGCGATGCGGAAGAAGGGAAAGGCGGCGCGTTCCGCCGTCGATGCCGCGAAAGCCGGCTTCGACGCGCTCGCCGCAGAGCTCGGGATCGGGGCCCAGGACGAGAAGCAGGTGCTTCGCCGGATTCGCGACCGGCGCGCGGCGGACTAAGGAGTCGATGCGAGCTGGGTCGAGGAGCGGATTTCGGCGAGGGCGGCGGCGCGTGACGCCAAGGACTTCGCCGAAGCCGACCGAATCCGGGACGAGCTCGGAACTCGCGGCGTCGTCTTGCTCGACCGGGCCGACGGCACCGGCTGGACCGTCGCAGACTGATGAAATTATCAGGGATATCGCCGCGAACTGTTCGAAATTCCTGATGTCCGGGCGCTCCAACGAACCCGAATCTGTCACTGGACCGTCCGATGTGTCACCCTGTAATTCCTTGGAGCACCGAGCTTTGACATCGACCGTCCCAAAGCCTCTGGCGGAGGGCACGCTGAGTGCCACACCATTCGGCCATGTCCTGCTTTCGATCCAGAAGAAGGGTCTCTCTGGAACGCTGGCGATCTGGCCGGAAGACGAGCGACCGGGGCAAGATCGCATTCTATTTCGCTCTGGCGTTCCCGCCGTGGGCCGCTTCCTCGACCCCGCGGCGGACTTCCAACGCGCACTGCTGAACGTGTTCCCCAGGCACCAGGGTGCGTACGCGTTTTACGAGGCGGATCTGATCGGCGATTCCGAAGGCACGTTGCGGGGTCAAGTCGATGTGCTCGCCCTGATCGCGGCGGCGCTGCGTGGCGAGGTTCCCAAAGACGCCGCGAGCCGGGTGATCCGAAAGCTCGGACTCGAGCGACAGCGCATCAAGAAGGGTGCCCCGGTCAGTCGTCTCGGGCTGCAATCGAACGAAGTTGCGTTCGTGGAGCTCATGCGGGCAGAGCCCGCGACTGCGCCGATTCTCATCGAGCAATTCGGTGATCCAAAAGTGGCTCAGCGCATGCTGTACCTGCTGGCGATTTCCGACTGCCTCGAAGTCTATCGCCCGGTTTCACAACAGAAGCTGAAAGCGGTGTCGTCGTCTGACAGTCTGCGAAAGTCGACACCGCCCGGGCGGATCTCACGGTCCTCGGGAAGCATCCCGCCCGCGCGAGGCAGGAGCTCTTCGCCACCGGGGCCGCGCGATTCGCATCTTCCCGGTGGGGATTCGGTGTTGCCCACCTCACTCAGCAACCTTCCGTCCGGGAGAACGCTGTCCGGTGAGATCGTGGCGCCGAGATCGATGCCTCCGGCTGCGCCCGACGGACTGAGCGAAGAACACAGGAAGCGCTGGGACGAGGTGGCACGGGTCATCGGCATGATGGACCGGCAGAACTACTTCGAGATGCTCGGAGTGAAGGAGTCGGCACAGGGTAAGGGTGTCCGGAGCAAATACATGACGCTCGCAAAGAAGTGGCACCCGGACCGGCTGCCGCCCGAGCTCGACGCGTTGGGCCCTTGGGTCGAAGAGGTGTTCCACATGTTGACCGTCGCCAACGACACGCTGAGCGACGACACGAAGCGGGCCGCGTATCAGAAGACGGTCATGCAGGGCGGCGGTACTCCGGAGTCCGAACGGAAGCTCAACGTGATGGTCGAGGCGGCGATCAACTTCCAGAAGGTCGATGTTCTCGTGAAGCGTCGACGATACGACGAGGCGATCGAGATTTGCGACAACGCGATGGCCGTCGTCAAAAAGGAAGCCGACTATCCGGCGATGAAGGCTTGGATTCTCCTGCTCCAGCACGGTGTCGACGACGAAGAGGTCGCCGACGAGATCCGCAGCCTTTTGCGCAAGACGTTCCAGCTCAACCCCGATCACGTTCAAGGGCACTTCACGCGGGCACACTTCCTCAAGCGCATGGGCGACCACGAAAAGGCGCACAAGCACTTCCGGAAGGTCGTGAAGCTCGATCCAAAGAACCTCGAGGCACTCCGCGAGGTCCGTGTCGGCGAGATGCGAAAGTCCCGAGGCCGAAGCAGCGCCCCACCGCCGCGTCCCGGCGACAGCAAGCGCCCGAGCATCTTCGGTAAGTTCTTCAAGAAATAGCGCCCCGCCCTTGGGGACACGCACCCCCTCCCAATCCCCAACGCCCCGCCCTTGGGGACACGCACCCCCTCCCAATCCCCAACACTTTCAAGCACTTCGAAGCCGAACTGCGAATTCTTGCCGGAGCAAAGTCTCGCCGCCGAGAAGGAATTCGCGATCGGGTCCGCAAACCTATGAAATGACTGCGTGTCTGGGCAGGGTTCCTGTCCCCGCGTGGGGGCTGGCGGTCGCCGGTGGCCTGGGGGTCGCACGCCACGCGGAGTGCCGGAACCCCCCGAAAGTTCTGGGTGCGGGGGTGGCACGAGGTCTGCAGTGCCGGGTTCGGTGCCTGCCCCTCGCCAACGAATTGCCTTCCATGGCGCCTCGGTTCTGTCGGATGCAGAGCTCCTCGCCGTCTTGCTGAGGCCGTCGAGCAAAGCCCCCGATGGGCTCGTCGGCGCGGCAGAGCTGCTTCGAGCGAGCGGTGGGCTTTGGGCGCTTCGCCGGATGACCGTGGCGGAGCTTCGCGAAATCCCGGGCGTCGGTCCCGCCAGGGCCGCTCGACTTGCCGCCGCCTTGGAGCTCGGGGCTCGGGCCCTCGAGCGCCCGGAGCACGATGCGGCGCCCCTGTCGAACAGTGGATCGGTCTTCGCGCGCTACGGGCGGAGCCTGATGTCCTGCCGCACCGAGCGCTTCCTGGTGGTGGCCGTGGACGCGAAAAATCGGCCGAAGGCGCTCCGGGAGGTGGCGCGGGGGGGCCGCACCGCCTGCCCGGTCGACCCTTCGGAGGTGTTCCGCGTGCTCGTCGCCGAGTCGGCCTCCGGGGCGATCTTCCTGCACAACCATCCGAGTGGCGATCCCCAACCGAGCCCGCAGGACCTCCAGCTGACCGAGCGCCTGCTCGGGGCGGCCGAGTTGCTGGAGATTCGCATCCTCGATCACCTGATCGTGGGCAGCGGCCGCTATACCAGCCTCCGGGACACCGGTCTTTGGCCGAGTATTGCTGTAAATTCAGGATCTTCGGCACGGGCCACCGGTTGACCCAGGCGACTTGACACCCCCCCGCCCCCGTGCTTTCTTCGCGCCCTCTTATTTCTCGGGAGCATTGCTGTGAAGCGGACCTACCAACCACATCGTAAGCGCCGTCTTCGGACACACGGGTTCCGCGCGCGTATGAAGACCAAAGG
This sequence comes from uncultured Myxococcales bacterium, assembly GCA_965365555.1. GTDB lineage: Bacteria > Myxococcota_A > Polyangia > Polyangiales > Houyiibacteriaceae > SG8-38. The sequence goes on from CBDUCC010000352.1 coordinate 3,645, forward strand.
GGGCCGGAGCGTGATCAACGCCCGCCGCCGAAAAGGGCGCAAGCGCCTCACCGTCTCCTGCTACAAGAAGTAGCGGAAATACGTGCGAAGATGCCTCGAGCATCGGAACCAACGGGGGCTCCGGGGCGCGATGCTCATCGCTTCTCGGGCGCCGACCGGCTGAAGAAGCGATACGAGTTCAGACGGGTACAGCTCAGCGGGCGACGCATCCACACCCCCCACTTTCTCATCGTCGTCCAACCAAATGCATTCGACAACACGCGACTTGGGATCACCGTGACGAAGAAAGTGGGCAGCGCCGTACAGAGAAACCGCATCAAGCGAGTGGTGCGCGAGGTCTTCCGGCGGAACCGTTCCCTGTTTCCCGCGTCCCACGATATCGTGTTCATCGCCAAGCGAAACGCAGCGGGAGTTGCGCACGACCAAGTGCTCGAAGAGCTGCACCGGGCGGCCGCGAAACTTCATCCGGAGGCCTCGCGATGATTCGGACCGCGCTCCTGTTCCTCATCCGCGTGTATCAGCTCACGCTCTCACGAATCCTGGGACCGTCCTGCCGTTTCGAGCCTTCCTGCTCCCGCTACACCGCAACCTGCATCGAGCGCTTCGGAGCTGGCCGAGGCAGCTGGCTCGGGCTCAAGCGGATCGCACGCTGCCACCCATTCAACGCTGGTGGATTCGTTCCACC
>CBDUCC010000353.1:0-4315 GCA_965365555.1 uncultured Myxococcales bacterium
GCAGTCGCTTCACGGGCGCGCATTATGCGGACGCCCCCCTTCGATGTAAAACCAAGCCATGAACGACGAGAATCCCGACAAAGGCCCGCTTCTGGAGCTGCGAGGAGCACTCGACGCCCTCGATCACGAGCTCTTGGATCTCCTAGTTCGCCGGATGAGCGTCGTCGCGGAGATCGCTTCGCAGAAGCGCTCCCACCGGGTCCGAATCCGAGATCTCGCCCGGGAGCAGCGAGTCCTCGACGATCGCTGCGCACGGGCCGAGGAGCTCGGGCTCTCTCCGGACAGCATCGAGTCGATCTGGCGTCAGCTGATGCTCATGAGTCGCGAGCGACAGGCCGCGCTGCGTGCCGAGGTCCCGCTCGATGTCAAACCCAAGGTAGTCGCCATCATTGGAGGAGAGGGAGGCATGGGCGGTTCCCTCCGCACGCTGTTCGCCGATCTGGGCCACGACGTGCGCAGCGCGGATCTCCACACCGAGCTTCGTCCGAAGGACGCAGCGGCCACCGCCGACGTGGTCGTGATCAGCGTGCCGATCCGCGAGACGCGCGCAGTCATCGAGGAGCTGGGTCCCTCGGTTCGACGAGACGCGCTCCTGATGGACGTGACCTCGATCAAGGCCGATCCCATGGCGGCCATGCTCGCTTCGACGAAGGCCAGCGTGCTTGGCACGCATCCGATGTTCGGTCCGGGCGTGAACACCTACCAAGGGCAGCGCGTGGTCCTCTGCCCGGGCCGCGGTGATGCCTGGCTCGACTGGGCTCGGCAGATGTTCACCGCGCGAGGTCTCGTCATCACGGAGGCCACGCCGGAGGAACACGATGCGATGATGGCGATCGTTCAGGTGCTCCATCACTTCAAGACTCAGGTCCTCGGACTCGCACTGAGTCGCACAGGCGCCCCCCTCGAAGAGACCCTGCGGTTCACGTCACCTGCATACCTGCTCGAGACCTACGTCACCGGGCGACACTTCGCGCAGGCCCCCGAGCTGTATGGGCCGATCGAGATGCTGAACCCCGACTCGAAGCGGGTGATCGGAATCTTCCAGCAAGCGGCGGCCGACCTCGCCGCCATCCTCGAGGCTCGAGACCAGGACGCCTTCGATCGCGTCTTCGATCGAGTGCGCGACTTCTTCGGCGAGTTCACCGAGGAGGCATTGAATCAGAGCGGCTTCCTGATCGACCGTCTCGTCGAGCTCAGCGCTGGACGCTCGTCCTCGTAGCAAGCCCATTGACGCTTTCGCCGGCATCTGCGATGCCCCATCCATGATGCAAGTTGCGATACACGGCGCGGGTGGCCGGATGGGCATCAGCATCGCTTCGGTCCTCGAAGAGCATTCCGAGGCGAATCTCGTTGCCGCCATGGATCGCCCCGACAGCGAGCTCATCGGTAGCGACATGGGAGTTCTTGCTGGTGGAGCGCCGAGTGGTGTCACCATAACCGCCGATCTCGAGGAATTCCTCGGCAACGTCGAGGTGGTGATCGACTTCAGCGTCGCTTCGGCGACCGCGAGGCTCTTGCCGGTGTGCGCTGGCCAGCACATCCCGATGGTGATCGGGACCACGGGCCTCGACGCCGATACCCGCGCAGCGCTCGAGCGTGCCGCGGAGCACGTTCCGATCGTATTCGCGCCGAACTACAGCCAAGGCGTCAACGCCCTGTATTTTCTAGCGGCCCGAGCGACCGAACTGCTTGGGCCCGGGTTCGACGCCGAGATCGTCGAGATTCATCACAAGCGCAAGGTCGACGCCCCGAGCGGTACAGCGGTGCGCCTCGGTGAGGTGGTCGCTCGGGCGAAGCACCTCGATCCGGAACGCGCAGTCACTCACGGACGAAGCGGCCAGGTCGGGTCTCGCCCCGTGGAGGAGGTTGGCGTCATGGCCCTTCGAGGGGGTGACGTCGTCGGCGAGCATACGCTGTACCTCGTAGGGGAAGGCGAGCGTATCGAGCTCACTCATCGTGCCACCGACCGAACGATTTTCGCTCGTGGTGCGGTTCGCGCGGCTCACTGGCTGGTGGGACGTCCCGCCGGCCTCTACGACATGGCGGACGTCATGGGGATCCCCCGCTAGCAAACAGTGCGCAAAGCCTGAAACCTGGTACTGTAGCGGCGCGTCATGGATTGTCCGCAATGTGGAGCCGCAGTCTCGTCCGACGATGCCTTCTGCGGCAAGTGCGGATACGCCATGCGGGAGGGTGCCCCCGAGCGCCTCGACCAATCACGGATTCGCGTTCACGAGGAACCCGAGACGTCGCGCGAAGAGCCCTCCGGCGGCACTTCGACACCGAAATCGATCCGCAGGAAGACGATGGTCGGGATGCCGAGTGTCACCCCGCGTCGGCAAGGACCTCCGACCAAATCGCCCGAGGCCCCTGAAGAGCCTGAGCCGCCTGCCGAGATCGCCGCTGCGCGCGGCCGGGCCCAAAGACGAACCCCCCAAAAGACGATGCTCGGCATCCCTCGCCCGGATTTCGCGGCGCCTCCCGATCCGCTCGCGACGGCCGAGACTCGGGAGCCCAGCGGAGAGGTGCCCACCGAGCGCTTCGGCGCGCCCTCCGAGACCGGCTTTGCACCGCGCGTGCGCGAACGAGCCCGGGTTCGATACGACAGCGTGAACGAGCCGTATCCGATGCTGCAACGCCGGAAGAAGGCCTTGCGCGGCCTCGCGCTGCTGGTCTTCCTCGCAGCCGCGTGGTTCGCCTATCGTTTCTTCACGTTGAATGGCTAGCGACGCGCAAGACGCTCGACTGTCGTGCGACGCGTGCGGAGCCGGCATTCCACCCGACGCGAAGTTTTGCGGGAAATGCGGAGAGAGCGTCGGCGCGACCGGAGTCCAACCTGGAGACGTCATCGCGGACCGCTATCGAATCGTCGCCGAGATCGGCCGCGGCGCGATGGGCGTCGTCTATCGTGCCGAACACGTTCAGATCAGCAAGCTCATGGCGATCAAGCTTCTCCATCGCGAGGTGGAAGACGACCCACAGAATGTCGCGCGCTTCCAACGGGAGGCCGAGGCGGCCTCGCGGCTGGATCATCCGAACACCGTTCAGGTTTTCGACTTCGGGCGCACCGATGCTGGCTCTCTTTACCTCACCATGGAGTACGTCGATGGGCGTGATCTCGGAAAGATCATTGCGCGGGAGGGGACGATCCCCTTCGGCCGCGTCGCATATCTTTGTGCACAGGTCGCCGGATCCATCGCCGACGCGCATGCCGCCGGCGTCATTCACCGCGATTTGAAACCCGAAAACATCGTCATCACACAGGGGCGTGACGGCGAGCGCCCCCGAGTACTCGACTTTGGTTTGGCCAAGCTCTTCGAAGGGAAGGTCGGTACCCAGATCACGAGCAGCGGAACGATTGTCGGAACTCCCTACTACATGTCGCCCGAGCAGATTCAAGGGCAGGAGCTCGACCCTCGAAGCGACGTCTACGCGATGGGAGCGGTCATGTACGAGTGCGTCGTCGGCGAGCCGCCTTTCGATGCCCCGAATGCCGTTGGGATCCTCTCCAAGCACCTCTCGGAGCCAGTGAAGCCACCCTCGACTCGTTCCCCTTCGTCCGTGCCGCCGGAGGCCGATGAGATCGTCGTCAAATGCCTCGAGAAAGACCCGGAGCTTCGCTATCAAACGGCTGAGGAGCTTCGCGAAGCGCTCGTCGACTACCTGACCGCGGTCGGGTCCGAGGACTGGAAAATGACCGCCGGTGGATCGGGCGCGTCCAAGAGCGGTGCTCGGCGCGTCGACGATCTCGACGGAGTGCTTCGCCGGGGGCGCCGACCTTGGCTCTGGCTCGTTTTGGCGGGCCTCGTTGCGGCCGGCTTTGCCGTTTGGCAGAGCTTCGCGCGCGGTCCGTCGGAGGTCGAACCGAACCACCTCCCGAGCGAGGCCACCCGGCTTCCCCCCGACTCGGAAATGGAAGCGTACTTGGGCAAGCGGCTCGACGAGGGAAGTGGCGACGTCGACCTATTCTCCGTTCGACACGAAGGACCGGAGAGTGCCGCGGAGATCGAGGTGAGCTCAATCCCCAACATGGACGTCGTCGTCGAGTTGCTCGAGCCGGGTGTTGCCGAGCCGCTTCTCGTCGCCGATTCGCGTGGCCTCGGTCAAGGCGAGCGGCTTCCGAACGCACCTATTCCCGCCGGAGTCTCTCTCATTCGCATCCGGGAGCGCCCCGTGGAAGGTCGACTTCCAACGGAGAACGTTTCCGACCCGTACTATGTTCGCTGGAGTCCCGTTCCGTACGACCCAGAGTACGAACAGGAGCTCAACGATTCACTCGAACGTGCCGAGCCACTGCCCGTGGGTACGGAACGGC
>CBDUCC010000354.1:0-4311 GCA_965365555.1 uncultured Myxococcales bacterium
ATTCGCTATAAGTTATTCAAATGACTCTACCAAGAGGACAGCAGCGGAGACATCGAGAAGCCGAGCCGAGGGCCTGGTCCGAGGGCGAGCTCGAGGCGCTCGAGCAGGCGCATGCGGATGGGATGAGCGTCCAGCAGATCGTCGAGGCCTTCACGGCCCGCGGGACGCGTCTCTCCGAGGCAACCTTCCGCAAGTACGTCCAGCTCGGTCTCCTGCCGCGCAGCGTTCGCGTGGGCCGCAAAGGCAAACACCGGGGCTCGCAGGGCCTCTACCCGGCGACAGCCGTTCGCCAAATCGACCACATCCGCCGGCTGATGCACCAGGGCTTCACGATGGAGGAGATCCAAAAGGAGTTCCTTTTCGTTCGAGGCGACATCGATGCGCTGAGCCGGCAACTCAAGCGCGTGTACGAGGCCATCGAAGAGGCCGTACACGAGCAGGAGCGCCAAGGAACCGACGACGTCGGCGTCGGTAGCGCGCTCACGGAAGCTCGCGAGCTCGGTAGGGAGCTCGTTCAGAAGCTCGAGGTCATCGAGCGGCGCCTGACGATGCGGGCCCGCATGGCGCGGGCTGCCGTCTGAGGATTCGAGGGGGAGAAACCATGAAGGATGCAAGCGCAGAGGTCGTCGACAAAGAACAGAGCTCGGAGGACGAGGAGCGCGAGTCGCTCGTCGATGCCCTCGCCGAGCCCGAGCCGAACGAGCGTCGCGGTCGCCGAAAGCGGCGTTCCCGGGCGCGTGCGCGCACGATCTCCATTCGCCGCCTGAGCAAGGCCGAGCTCAATCGGGGGCGTGAGCTCTACCCCGAGACGGACTACTGGAAGCCCAAGACACGCTCGGAGTGCAAAGACATGGAGCGGCCGTGCCCGTTCGTGTCGTGCAAGTACCACCTCTACATCGACGTTCATCCGGTCCGTGGCTCGATCAAGCTCAACTTCCCCGACATCGAGATCTGGGAGATGACCGAGACATGCGCACTCGACGTGGCGGATCGCGGTGGGATCACGCTCGAAGAGGTCGGCGAGATCATGAACCTGACTCGCGAGCGAGTACGGCAAGTCGAGACCGCCGGCTTGGCTCGCCTGCAGGACTTCCGGGACGTCGAGCGCCTCAAAGACTACGTGACCTGAGGGCCACTCCAACACAGCAGGGGGGAGGGTGTCGCTCGAGGGCGGCACCCTTTTTTAATTCAGGGTTCGGTCGCGCGGCTTACTCGCCCAAATCGACTCCCATCCTCGGCGATAACTCTCGGTCGAAACGCGCGGCGGCCCGCCAGTGGTGCGGTCCGGTGCGTAGTGCACTTCCACGTCGAAGAGGGCGGGCGAATCGTCCCGAGGTCGAAGCCGCACCACTTCACCCTCGATGGGCCTACCTTCGGTCAACGGGCGCACCACCCCCGCTTGAATCTCGGCACCCCGTTGGCGGAGCACCCCATACTGGTTGCCATCTTCGGAGCGAGCGTAGACCAACATCAGGTCGCGGTCGGCGCTCGTCGACTTTTTTCGCGATTTTGATGCCATCACCTCAGGGGTAAGGCTCGAGGTGCGGGAAGTCTAGGGGTGACGGACGGGCGACTTGTCAGTTGTGACTCCGTTTCGTACGGTGCGCGCCGAAGTGAAGAGAATTGCATTTGTTTCCTTGCTTTGTCTGGCTGCGGCTACGCCAGCAGGCGCGCAAGACGATTCCTGTCCCGAGGGCAATCTACTCGCTGGGAAGACCCCCGTCTCTCGGCCTGGCGCCAAGAACACCCAGCGGCTCACGGACGGCATCATGGCTGCTGATGGTGATTCATGGGACACGGAGCGCACCTCCGTGCTCTCGGACGAGGACGCGCACGTGGTCTACGATCTCGGCGCGGTCACGAAGGTCAAGGCCGTCGATCTCCAGGGCGACAACAACGATGACTACATCGTCGAGCTCTCGAACGACCGGCAAACCTTCACCGAGCTCTGGGTGGCCGACCCAGTGCGCGGCCAGGGGATGCGCCGGCGCGGGACCCGCGGGCTGAGTGGGAGCGGACGATATCTTCGGGTCCGTGGGCGCGGCGGTGATGGCTTCTTCAGCCTCGGCGAGGTGCAGGCCTTCTGCCAGGTGCCGACCAAATGGCCGCCGTCAATCGAGGTAAAAGGAGCGACCGCCTGGTGGATTAAGAACCTCATGAAGAAGCGGGACAACCGCTACCGGCTCGCCCTCGCGGTGCTCGGACTCTTCCTCTTCATTGCACTGTTCGGCTCGGCCAAGAACGAGTGGCTTCGGTGGGTCGTGGTTGGCCTGTCGCTCGTGATGCTGGGGACTGCTGCGTATCGCTTCAACGGGGCGCGACACGCGGCATGGTTCGTCGAATGGGGGCGCTATGGGCTGGGGCTTGCCGTTGCTGCATGGGTCGGGCGTGGCATCCTGCTCGCCAAGAACAGAGAGGCTTCACGGCTTTGGTGGGAGCGAGGGGCGCTGGTCTGGGTCATCGTCGCCTGCGCCGCAGCCTGGGTGAATTTCGGCGTCTACCATACCTCGCGGGTCGTTCACTACTGGGACACGTTCCACTACTACATCGGCTCCAAGTACTTCGACGAGAACGAATACGAGCGCCTGTATGAGTGCGTCCTTGCGTCGGACTACGAGAAGTACGGCGCCCGAGATCTGACCAAGCGGAAGATCCGCGACCTGGTCGACAACCGACTTCACTACGTGAGTGAAGACGACGCTCAGCGGTACCAGAAGAACTGCGCAGAGCACTTCTCCGAAGAGCGCTGGGCCTCATTCCGGTATGACATGGCGGCGTTCCGCAGCGTGATGGGTTCCTCCTGGTGGAAAGAGATGTTGATGGATCACGGCTACAACGCGAGCCCGATCTCCAACATGATCGCCGCTTTCCTGACGAATTGGGGTTGGGAGGATCAGCTGCCCCAGGTGTCATCCGGTTCGATCGCAGCGGACGACCTCAAGAAGCATCGGCAGCGCATTCTGCGCTACACGATGATCGACCTATCGCTCTACGCGGGGGCTTTCCTGTTGATCCTCTGGGCCTTCGGGCTCCGGGCGACGGCGCTTTCCGTGCTGATCTGGGGTTGCGGCTATCCCTGGGCCTACTTCTGGACCGGTGGGAGCTTCGCGCGGGTCCCTTGGTTCTTCATGGCGGTCGCTGCGGTGTGCTTGCTGAAGCGCGGCTATCCGATGCTGTCTGGCTTCGCTCTGTCCTGGAGTGCTCTGCTCCGCCTGTTCCCGGCGGCGTTGGCTGGCGGCCCGATCGCGTCGCTGGTCGACCGCTTCATCCGACGTACGAAGATCGACCGACCCTGGCTCAACAAGACCGACCTGCGGTTCATTGCAGGCGGTATCCTTGGCTTGGCGGTGCTCTGCGGTGCGAGTGTGGCGGTCAACGGAGTCGATGCGCACCCGCAGTTCCTTTCCAACACGCTCAAGCACAGCGAGACCCCCCTCACGAATCACATGGGTTTACCCACGCTCCTTTCGTACAAGCCGAGCACCGTGGGCCGCTTCACCAAGGACGACAGTCTCGAGGATCCCTGGGCGAAGTGGAAGCAGAAGCGAAAGGAGACGAAGCACGACCGGCGCTGGCTTCACGTACTCATTCTGCTGAGCATGTTCACCTTGCTCGCGTTCGCTGGGAGGCAGCTTTCGGAATGGGCGGTGCTCGCGGGCAGTACGATTCTGATCGTCGGGTTCTTCGAGTTGACCTGCTATTATTACAGCTTCGTCGTTCTCATGGCGCCTCTAGCGATCGAACGCTTGCGGTATGTGGTGGCGTTGATCTTGATGGTGATCGTCGGGCTCATCCTCCAGTTCTTCATCGGGTGGTACGACGAGCAGTACACCTGGGAAACCGTCGCGGTGCTGCTTCCGCTCGTCTACATTCTCTTCGATATCGTGCGAGACCCGCTTCCCGAGTCTTCGCCTGCCAGGGCAGCCGAGCCGACCTCGTCGTAACTCGTTGTAGTTGCGGGCCTCTCCGGGGAGCCTTACCCTCGTGAGGTTAGAGAGGTTCACGCGATCGCTGGTGCGTTTCGGCGCACGGGAGGAAAGTCCGAGCTTCACAGGGCAGGATGCCAGGTAACGCCTGGTGGGGGCGACCCCGAGGAAAGTGCCACAGAAAGCAAACCGCCGCGCCGCTCAGGCCGCGCGGTAAGGGTGAAAGGGTGAGGTAAGAGCTCACCGGGCTGGCGGTGACGTCGGTCGCACGGCAAACCCCATCCGAAGCAAGACGAAATAGGGAGGCGTACGAGGGTGGACCCGCCCGAGTCTCCGGGTAGCGTCGCTCGAGGCCGATGGCGACATCGGTCCCAGAAGAATGATC
>CBDUCC010000355.1:0-4311 GCA_965365555.1 uncultured Myxococcales bacterium
GAAGTTAGCGCGGAACGGGGGCCGGTCAAGGAAATATGTGGAGTATCGGGGCTTTCTCATAAATGCTTGATGTTACTTCTCTTTCTGCGAGGGGATCGGCTGATCACGGTCAGAAATCGCTCGATTTCGAGCTAGAGCGGCGCGCCCTGGGAATCCACCGCCACAAGGAGCTGCCCGTCGACGTCGTCGAGCTCGGGGTCCGCAATCCAGGGTTCGAGGCAGGCCCTATCGGTCGCGCAGGGGTCCGTGAGGGCTTGGAGGAAGGCCACGAGGTCGTCGACCTGGGATTCGCTGTACTCGAGCGGAGCCCGAAAGCTTGCGATGCCACGGCCAGAGACCTCGAGGAAGTCGGTGATCTCGGCCATGTTGGGTGCGAAGTCGTCGGTTGCGGCCTCCGCGATCGCCGCAGGGTCGAAGGCGTCGAGCGCCGCCCGGGGGTCCAGGTGATGCTTCACCACATCAGCGAGCGCATCGTAGGCGCCGGAGTGAAAGTAGGGCCCGGTGACGGCGACGTTGAGCAAGGTCGGTGTCCGGAAGGCGAAGCGGTCGTTGCGGTCGCCGGTCTCGCGGGCGAGGCCGTAGTCATTCGTCGCGGTCCCGCCGTCGCCCTTCCCGCGTCCGATCTGTGGCGCTGCAATCGCATGAAACGACTCGTCGGTGAAGAAGTCCCCGCTATGGCAGCTCGCGCAACCGAAGCCTTCGTCGTCGCGGTCTTGGAAGAACAGTAGCGCACCACGTTTGGCAGCCTCGTCGAGCGCTGCGTTGTCGCCCTTCACGTACGCCGCCCAGGGCGTATCGGTGAAGATCTGCGACTCCTCGTAGGCGCCGAGCGCATCGGCGATCCGAGCATAGCTGATCTCTTCCGTGCCGAACGCCGCTTCGAACTCAGCAGCCCAAGCTTCGTCTTCCATGAGTCGTGCCTCGAGCCCGGCACGCACGTCGTCGTTGCTGCCGCCAAGCGCGAACTCGAAGCCCCGCATCTCCTCGACAGACGTCACTGGAAACCGCGACTGCGCTTCCGAAAGGCGATCACCGGCATTCGGGTCGGCGGTGCCGTAGTCACTGTCGGGCGTGCGGATTCCGCCGCCATCGATGCGTTCGACGCGGGCGTCCCAGAAGAGGCCCCGCTCCCAGAGCGCGAGGTTGAACGTCGTCGGTGCGTTTCGAGGCACGGTGAAGTCGCCGTCGGGGTGGCTGCGGCCGGGGCCGAGCAGATCGTCGTCCTCGGCGCCGACGCCGATCGAGAGGGGGAGGGCGTCGCCGCCGCCGAGCATGGGATGGTGGCAGGTCACGCAGGCCGAGTCGCGGTCCCCTCCGAGGCTCTTGCTGAAAAAGAGCCGTCGCCCGAGCACCGCAACGGGATCGTCGAAGGCGGGAGTATCGACGCCCTCGGCCGGGTCGCCGCTCAGTCCGAGCGTACCGATGAGGCCGCGGAGCTCCGCATCGAGCTCGGTACCGGGCGTAGACGCGTAGCAGGCTGAGAGAAGAATCAGAAGAACGAGAAGATAAGCAGATGGCATACAGCAGGCATCCTGTGGTTGGGAGCGCACGCAAGACTACGCTCCGCTCGACACATCGCCAAGGCGCTAACCGAACGGCCCGCGGGAAAGCAGCGACGCGAGCAGGGCGTCGGCATCGAGCCGCGGGGAGCCCTTTCCCGCTTCCTCGGCCTCGCGGACCAGCGCCACGATACGACGGTTGTGCGGCGCCTCGAAACCGCAGGCCCCGGCGAGACGCACGATCTCGCCATTGAGGACGTCGACCTCGGTCTTTCGACCCCGCTCGAGGTCCTGGTACATCGAGGCGCGGGACTCGGGGTCGACCTCGAGCTGGGCGCGCAGCACGAGCCGGACGATCGGCGTGGGCAACTTGAGAATGCGGGACATGAGGCGGAGCGGAACCCCGCGGAACTTTGCGGTTTCAATACCCGCGGCGTCGAGCACGGCGAGCGCTTCATCGAGGAGCAGCGTCATCGCTCGGCGGTACTTCGGCGAGAGAAGCATCGTGGGAGTGGGCGCCCCCGAAAGGGCACTGATCGCGTTGTTGAGATTCACGACCAGCTTGGTCCATTGCTCGGGTTCGATCGGCTTGGCCAGCTCCACCTGCAGCCCCGCGGAGCGAAGCGCCGCGATCCAAGGGTCGTCGCGGGAGCCTTCCTCCGCCTCGACGACGAGCGGTCCGGTGGTGGTCTGTTGAAAGACCGCGCCTTCGTGAATGACCACGTTGAAGCCAACCACCGCGGCGAGCACAGCGTGAGTCGGAAGATGCGCCCGGAGGACATCGGCGTTCCGAACTCCGTTCTGCAAGCTGACGACGACCGCCTCGGGACGGAGCACCTCGGCCAGTGCTTTCGCGGCCGCGGCCGTGGCTCCGCTCTTCACACAGCAGAACACGACCTGGGACGCTTCGAGGGCACCGACCTCGGTCTCGAAGTGCACCTCAGCAGGCGCCAGGTGTTGCTCGCGACCGAACCCGCGAAGGGTCAGGCCATGCGCGGCGATCGGGCCCGCCAGCGACGGGCGCCCGACGAAAGTCACCGCCGCTGCCCTCTCCGCCTCCAGGCATCCGCCGACGAAGCAGCCAATCGACCCAGCGCCCATGATCCCGATTCGTAGGCGTTTGTCGGAGCTCACGATGCGGCAGAGTCTAGCCCAGGGGCCCGCATGGCGTACCGTAGCTGACGAAGATGACAGCCCCGGCTGGCGAAACTGCCAAAGATGGCGCTAACATCCCGGGTCATGCCGGAAGCCACCTCTGCTCTCGATCTCCTGCCGGATCTGGCTCGGGCGATGCTCGAAGCGAGCGAAAAGCCAGCGATTGTGCTCAGCAAGGACTACCGAATCCTCGCAATGAACCAAGCCTACCGGAAGCACTACGAGACCTCGCCGCGGCTCGGGCACGATCGATGCTTTGCAGTCTCGCATGGGTACGAGGGTCCCTGCGACGAGAACGGGGAGCAGTGTCCGCTCCGGAGCTGCCTCTCATCGCGGCGCAATGAGCGCGTCGTACACATCCATCACGGGCCCGCGGGCGTCGAGTACGTGGACGTGGAGCTCCGTCCCCTGCTCGACGAGAGCGGAGAAATCGAAGGCTTCGTGGAGGTGATCGCGCCAATTCCACATGCCAGCGCGAAAGCCGGCGGGTCCTTCGTCGGGCGATCGAGCGCATTTGGCGAGATGCTCGAGCTGATTCAGCGGGGCGCAGGAAGCGACGTACCGATCCTCCTGCTCGGCGAATCGGGAACGGGCAAGGAGCTTGCCGCGCGAGCAATTCACGACGCGAGCCCCCGTAACCAGGGCGCGTTCGTGCCGGTGGAATGCTCGGGGCTCGGCGAGGCGTTGTTCGAGTCGGAGCTCTTCGGTCACGCACGTGGCTCCTTCACCGGCGCCCATAACCGGAAGCCCGGCCTGGTGGAAGCGGCAACGGGGGGCACGCTCTTTCTCGATGAAATTGGGGATGTTCCGCTTTCGCTGCAGATGAAGCTGCTACGCGTGCTCGAGTCCGGGATGTATCGGCCGGTGGGCGACATCGAGGCACGAAGCGCGGACTTTCGACTGGTCTGCGCAACGCATCGCGACCTCGATTGCATGGTCGCCGAGGGGTCGTTTCGACGTGACCTCTACTTCCGAATCAACACCTTTCCGATCGCGATGCCGCCCTTGCGTGAGCGACGCGAAGACATTCCGTTGCTCTGCGATACCTTGCTCGGCCACAGCGGGAAGCGCCTCTCGCCGGAGGCTCTCTCGATGCTGCATGCGCATGACTTTCCCGGGAACATCCGCGAGCTTCGGAACATCATCGAACGGGCCGTGCTTCTCAGCGACGGCGTCCAGATCGAAGCAAGGCACCTGCCGGCCTATCTCGGTGGCACGCCCAGCTCGCCGGCCGCCCCCTCCCGATCGGTGCAAAACTGGCCCTGGGGGGACGAGCTGCTGCCCCTGGAGGAGGTCGAGCAGCGCTATCTTCGATGGGTGCACGAGACCCATGCTGGGGACCGCAAGGCACTCGCCGAACGGCTCGGCGTCAGCGAGCGCACCCTCTACCGAAAGCTTCGCCAAGCCCTGGGCCCCTCGGCCAGCGACTGACGCGATCGGCGGGGCTGTCATCGGTGACCGCCATCGATGGCAGTCTGCTACGGATGGCAGGCCGAAACCATTGGGTAAATCGGTATCCTGGAGTTGGTCCGGGTCTTGCTGATTGGGGCAGCAGCGGAGGCGTGCGGATGGATCCGAATGTGGCCCCTACGACGGGATCGACAACAACACCAGGCGAAACAGGGTCTGACCTCGAAAGCACGTTACGTCGTATCGA
>CBDUCC010000356.1:0-4309 GCA_965365555.1 uncultured Myxococcales bacterium
GCATACTGCAGTGAATAATTAAAATAAACAGCTGAGCTTTGTGCGAATTTCATCGCCAGATCCTTTCAGCGTAGGGTATTGCTATCGCGCCGTCGTCGCAAGAGTGTCAGAACTGCATTCGAACTGCGTTGGTCATCGTGAGCGAGGCCCAAGGGTGACCAACACGCCTTGCGACCGATGCTCGGTCAGAGCCACGCTGCACGCCGGGCACTCCGCGAGCGCCCCGCAGCCGCTGCAACGCACGCTCGGCGAAAACCCCCTGCGATTGAGAAACAAGATCGCCTGGTGGCCCCCGCCGAGACAACGCGCGATCGCTGCGTGAAGCGGCCCCGAGACCAAAGCATGCCCCGACGGGCCACGCCGATGGCGACGTAGATCGACGATCTCGACCTCGGGAAGCGGCGCGCCGGTCGCCCGAGACGGGAGCGAGAGCAGGCGTAGTTTGCCTTCGTTCGCCCGGTGGTAGGTTTCAATGGATGGCGTAGCACTGCCGAGGACGCAGACGGCTCCCGCGTATTGCGCGCGCAAAAGCGCCATGTCTCGCGCGTGGTAGCGGAACCCCTCGTCTTGCTTGAACGAGGGGTCGTGCTCTTCATCGACCACGATCAGCCGAAGATCCGCCACCGGCGCAAAGAGCGCAGACCGGGCGCCGATCGCGACCTGTACCCTTCCGCTGCGAAGTGACTGCCAGGCGTCCTCTCGCTGTCTCGCGCTGAGCGCACTGTGAAGGACGGCGATGTCGTCGCCGAACCGCGCTCGGAATCGCCCGACGAGCTGTGGGGTGAGCGCGATCTCGGGAACCAAAAGGATCGCGCCTCCGCCGTCTCTACGCACCTCATCGATCGCCCGGAGGTACACCTCGGTCTTGCCAGAACCTGTGACTCCATGCAGCAGAAACGAGTCCGCACATCCGCCATGGATGGACGCGACGATGGTGTCGATCGCATGCTGCTGCGCCGGATTCGGCGCGGGAGGTCGATCCCTTTGCACCGGCGTGCGGAAGAACGGATCGGGGTTCGCAGCGACCTCTTCGAAGGTCAGGAGGCCCTTGTCGGCGAGCGCGCGAACGACGCCTCTGGGATCCTTGATTTCCTTGCGAAGTTCGTCGAGCCATGCGGAGCCGGACGCCTGGACGAGCTCGAGAGCCCTCTTCTGGCGGGTGCCGAGGCGCACCCCGGCGGGATCCCTGGCCGTCACGGAGATCCGCCAGGTGCGATGATGCGCGACCCTCTGACCCGGCAGGCTCTCTTCGGGCTCGAGGAAACCGTCGGCGCGTAGGCGTTTCATCGCACCGGTCGGCAGCGCAGGAGCGGCAGCTCGAAGCACCTCCCCCAGCGGATGCATGTAGTACTTCGCGCCCTGCTCCAAGAAACGCAGCAGCTCCTTCGTGAAGACAGGCTCCGGTTCGAGTGCACCTGCAACCGAAAGGGCTCGCTTCACGCCTTCTGGGAGTTCGGTCCTGCCGGAGACGACGACGCCGGCAAGCTTACGCCGGTTGAACGATACGGCGA
This sequence comes from uncultured Myxococcales bacterium, assembly GCA_965365555.1. Classification (GTDB taxonomy): domain Bacteria; phylum Myxococcota_A; class Polyangia; order Polyangiales; family Houyiibacteriaceae; genus SG8-38. The sequence goes on from CBDUCC010000356.1 coordinate 1,512, forward strand.
CTCGGCTGCCACACGAGAGCTTTCCGTGAAGCGCATCCGGCACCGCGTAGGTGAACACCCGCCTCAGAGGAACCGGGAGCGCGACCTCGACGAATGGGTCGGCGATCGGCTCGACGACGCTAGTCGGCATCGGGTGTGCGCTCGACGAGGGTTCCGTCGGGCCGGAACTTGCCACGCCGGCGCTCCGGGTCGCGCGAGTACACGGCGAACGAGAGGTCATCGCGCTCCCCGGTCGCAAGGCGGTGCGCCGCGGCCATCGCGATCATTGCGGCGTTGTCGGTGCACGAGATCGGCGGTGGGACGAAGAGTCGGAGGCCGGCCTCGGTGCATGCCTCTTGGGCACGCGCACGAAGCCCTCGGTTGGCGGCGACTCCTCCTGTGATGACCAGTTGATCGAGGGACTCCTGGGCGCAGGCGAGGAGTGATTTTCGAACGAGACTCTCGACGATCACGCCCTGAAAGGACGCGCAGAGATCGGCGAGGGCTTGCTCGTCCGCCGGCACGCCGCGTGTCTGGACGTAGCGCGCAAGCGCAGTCTTGAGGCCCGAGAAGCTGAATTCCAGAGTCTTTCGCGAGGCCATTGGCATCGGGAAGGGAACGGCTTTGGGGTCGCCGTTTGCCGCGAGCTTGTCGATGATCGGTCCGCCCGGGTAGCCGAGGCCGAGGAGCTTCGCGGCTTTGTCGAACGCTTCCCCGGCAGCATCGTCGCGCGTTTGGGCGAGGATGGCGATGTCGTCGAAGGCGTTGACGCGATAAAGCGCCGAGTGGCCACCACTGACGAGCAATCCGACGTACGGCAGGCTCGGGACCTCCGAAAGACCCTTGTCAGGCCGCTGGAGGTAGACCGCGAAGAGATGCCCATCCAGGTGATTGACCCCAACCAGAGGCTTGTCGAGGCTCCACGCGAGCGCCTTGGCGACCTGTACGCCCACCAGCAGCGAACCGACGAGCCCCGGCCCCCGGGTCACCGCGATCGCGTCTACCGACTCGAGCCCACCCGGCACCGCGGCGAGCGCCTGTCGAACGACGGGGATCACCGCTTGCATATGCGCGCGGGAGGCGAGCTCGGGCACAATCCCTCCGTAGGGGCTGTGGGTCGCGATCTGGCTGGCGACGACGTCCGCGATCACCTCACCGCTCTCCGTAACGAGCGCCGCTGCGGTCTCGTCACAGGAGCTTTCGATGCCAAGCACGCGCATCAGAGCGCCTCGCGGCGAAGTCGGAAGACTCCGAAGTAATCACACGACCCGGAATCGATCGCCGAGCAATCGGCCGGATCACAGATTTGGAGGCCGGGGCCTGCGACGATTCGAACTTCGACGTCACCGCCCCGGATCAACGATAGAAACACCATCGCATCCCGCCCTGCGAGCGGCCCAGCCTCGGGTCGCACCACGAACATGTAGTTTCGGATCCGGCCTCCTCCTGGAAACTCGTAGAGCCCGAGCTGGTCGTGGGCCAGCGGCGGAATGGGCAGCAGAGGCGTATCGACGAACGTCGGACCGCAGTTTTCACCATCGGTGGAAATCGCGCCGGGATCCACGTACTGCTCGTCAGGGTCAAAGCTGAGGTCCAGAGTTACTCCCGACGGAAAACCGCGTCGGATGAAGGAGCAGTCGATGCCATCTTCGCAGTTCTCCGGATCGTTGATGCCGAGGATGTCGCCTCGATACACCTCGCCATCGCCCGTTCGAAACTCGCCGAGCGTGTCGCATCCCAGGGTGATCATCAGGGCGCCGATCCACCAGCCTCGCCGCATGCCAGCGAGCATAGCAGAGAGGGTCGCGAGGCCCACCGAGGCCGAGGCTGGCGCTTAGAGACTGGCCCGCAGCGTCTTACTGGCGGAAAGCCAGCGTCGGTAGCCCGGTGCATCGCCTGCCTTGGCCGCCAGAGAAGCGGCCTCCTCGTAACGAAGCTGAGCGTCCCGGGCCCTACCGGCGAGCTCATCGATGGATCCGAGCATGCCGACCGCTCTTGCGACGAGTCCGACACGACCGCTAGCCTTGCTCTCGGATTCGACCGTTTGGAGCTCCGTCCCGGCGCCCTCGTGGTCGCCGGCGGCGGTCAAGGCATCTGCAAGCTCGAGTCGGGTACGGGACATCGTTTCCTCGGATGCGCCCAACTCGCCGAAGAGCTCGAGTGCGCGGCGGTAGGCGTTGGCGGCGTGGTGGGGATCGCCGTCGATCCGCCGAACGCGACCGATCGCAACCTCCAGGTGTGACTCTACGCTGGGCTCGACGCCCGCCACCAGCTCGAGCGCCTGACCGAAGTGGCGCATCGCGTCTCTCGGTCGGTCTCGTCTCGACGCGATACGCCCGAGCGAGAGCAGCATTCTCGCACGGTCGGCACTTCCTGGGGCCGTCACGTCCATCGCCTCCCGTAGGACGCCATCCGCACCCGACGGGTCCCCCGAACGCGCAAGGGCTTCGCCGAGCTTGCGACTGAAGGTCGCGATCGCCGCGTCGTACACGGTGTCTCCGCTCTCGAGGGTCTCGCGTCTCGCGATCTCGAGCGCGCGTTGGTACTCCAGCACGGCACCCAAGTGGTCGCCTCGTCCAACGGCAGCGTCGCCCGCCTTTTCGAGAACGACCAAGCTGGTCACCGGATCGACACCACGGTACGCATGCGCGGCACGAACCTCCTGAGGCGCCCGAAGCTCGCTGAAGACCTCGAACGCGCGGCGATGCAGAGCACGTCTCGCCTCGGCGGGAACGGTTGCGGCCACCAGGTCGGCAATGAACGGGTGAGTGACGCTCACTCGGGTGCCATCGAGCTGGACGAGCGAGTTGCCGGCGAGC
>CBDUCC010000357.1:0-4301 GCA_965365555.1 uncultured Myxococcales bacterium
GCACTCAGGTCGCGCGAGAAGCATCCGACATGATTCTGCAAGATGATCGCTTCGCGACGATCATCGTCGCCATACGTCAGGGGCGGATCATTTTTCGGAACATTCGTGCGTTCGTGTTCTACCTTCTCTCCTGCAATCTGAGCGAGATCATTACCGTGGGACTTGCTTCGGCCGTGAACGCACCGTTGCCGATCTTGCCCATGCAGATCCTCTTCTTGAACCTCGTCACTGACGTCTTCCCGGCACTCGCACTCGGTGTGGGAGAGAGCGGGCCCTTCATCATGGAGCGCCCCCCCAGACCGAAGACCGAAGCACTACTGACGCGAAGGCACTGGCTCAGGCTTATCGGCTATGGGTTCGTCATGAGCGCGGCCGTACTGGCAGGCCTGGGGATCTCGCTAGAGGTTTTCGAGTTCGACCTGAAGAGGGCGGTGACCGTCTCGTTTCTCATCCTCGCAGGATCACAGCTCGGCCACGTCTTCAACATGGTGTCCCCGCGCTCGGGGTTCGTCTTCAACGAGGTCACGCGAAACCCTTGGATTTGGGGCGCAGTCATCTTGTGCGTGGGGCTGCTCGCCGCGTCGGTTTATGTTCCGTTGCTCGCTCGGGTGCTCGGAACGGTCGAGCCGGGGCCGGACGGCTGGCTCCTGGTGCTCACCCTGAGCCTGGCTCCGGTCGTCGTCGGCCAGAGTGCCCGGGCGTTCGCCCAGATTCGACGGAAGATGGGCCGCCAGAATGGGGCAGGGCGTGGCGAGCAAGCCTGACTGTGGTACAGCTCCGAGCATGGACAAGACCGCTCCGATCGCCGAATTCATGACGCCGATGCCTCACACCGTGGGCAGCGAGCAAACGATCACGTTCGCACAGCAGCTCATGTCAAAGTACGACATCCGTCACTTGCCCGTTCTGCACGGGGGCGAGCTCTACGGAATCGTCAGCGATCGCGACCTCGGAATGGTGGCCGGCCTCAACGAGGTCAACCCGGACAACACCACGGTCGAAGAGGCAATGACGCAGGAAGCGTACACCGTCTCCCAAGATACGCCTCTTTTCGACGTGCTTCAGGCGATGCTCGACCACAAGTACGGCTCGGCCATCGTCGTCGACGGAATGAAGATCGTCGGGATCCTCACGACGCACGACGCGCTCAAGCTGCTCGTCGACAACTTCTGAGCGCTCACTCGGGCAGAGCCACGTCGAGATCGTCGATGACCTCCGTCAGAAGCGGAGGATCGTCCGTCATGATCCCGTCGATTCCATAGTCCTCGATCAGCATTCGCATCTCGGCTTCGTCGTTGATGGTCCAGAAGTGGACCTTCATGCCAAAGCTGTGGGCGAACGGCACCAGGTTCGGGTGCAGCAGATCGATGCCGCCAAAGCGGAGCGGAATCTGCAGAAACTCGGCGGGAGGCCCGTAGCTCGGGTCGGGCGTGATCTGCGACTGCAGCCAGAACTCTCGGGTCTCGTCCACCCCGAGGTTGGTCGCAAGTGCCGGAGCCGCCGCTCGAAGCTCCACCAGCACTGCATCGGAAAATGCCGCGCCGACCGTCTTGTCGATGGCGTCGTACTCCTCCATCACGTCGACGAAGTGATCGACGATCGAAGGGGTTTCCTGCTTGATCTCGATCACGAACGCGGTGTCCGGATAGCGGGCGAGGACTTCTTGCAGTGTTGGAACGACCAGTCCCGTGCCGCGGTAGGGGTAGGTCTCTCCTCCGTCGGGCGTGAACTCGTAGCCGGCGTCGCACGTCCGGATGGCCTCGAAGGTTTGCTCGTTGATGGGACCCGAGCAATCGGTGGTGCGGTCGAGCGTGTCGTCGTGCATGACAACGAGCTCTCCGTCACTGGTCTCGTGAACATCGAGATCGAGAATGTCGGTGCCGTCTTCGAGCGCGGTGTCGTAGGCGAGTAGGGTGTGTTCGGGTCGGATGCGTCGCCCGCCGCGGTGTGCGATGTTGACGACACTGCAGCGAAGAATGTCTTGCGGGGTCGCACACTTCGGCTCGCTACCGCCGGCGCCGCCTTCTCCGCCACCGGAGCCGGCATCGCCACCCGAACCGGCTGTGCCTGCCGCGCCGCCGTTGCCGGCATCGCCGCCCGCCCCACTTTCGGCGCTCGAGCCGCAGCCCATTGCGAATAGGGCCGCCGTCGCCACCATGAAAAGCCTCGCGCTCATGCTCCTACCTCGCCCGCGGTGTAGCAGGATCGACTCGTCCTGTCGCCCAGGGGTTGTCCCAGGGGGCCGCCCCTGGCACGGTCCGGCTGGTGACGAGCCGAACTCAGCACACCTTCTGCCGTATATGCGAGGCCACCTGCGGACTGACTGCGACCATCGACGGCGACCGAGTCGTTCGAGTCGAGCCGGACGTGGACCACGTCGTCACGCGCGGCTACTCGTGCATCAAGGGTCTTCGGTACCACGAGATCCATCACTCACCGGACCGGCTTCGAGCCCCGCTCAAGCGCATTGGCGACCGGTTCGAGGAGATCAGCTGGGAGCAAGCGCTCGACGAGATCGGCCGAAAGGTACGGCAACTCGTTCGGGACCATGGCGGTGACTCGGTCTCGGCGTACTTGGGGAATCCAATCTCGTTCAGCTTGCTTCCGCCCATCCTCACGGCGGCCTTCCTTCAAGGTCTTGGCTCCCGCAACTTGTTTCAAACGGGCTCTCAGGACTGCAACAACAAGTTCGTGGTCGCCGAACGGATGTACGGCTTTCCATTCATTCAGCCGTTTCCGGATGTCGATCGGATCGAATGCCTGATCATCATCGGCTCGAACCCGGCCGTCTCCCGCGGAAGCTTCATTCAGCTGCCCGATCCGATCCGCCGGCGTCGCGCCATCGAGTCCCGGGGCGGCAAGGTGTTCCATCTCAACCCCCGCCGAACCGAAACGGCAAAGCAACTCGGGACTCAGGTATTTATTCGTCCTGATACCGACGTGTACTTCTTGCTCAGCTTCCTTCACGAGGTGCTTTCGCGCGGTGCGGTCGATCTAACCCGCCTCGGGAAGTTCATGCGAGGCTTCGATCATCTTCGCAGCGTCGCGGACCCTTGGCCCCCAGAGCGCACAGCCGCGATCACCGGCGTTTCTGCATCGAGGCTTCGCTCGATGGTGAACGCCTACCTCGATGCCGACGGCGCGGCCCTGCATCTCTCGACGGGCGTCAACCAAGGCAGCCACGGCACACTGGCATTCTGGGTGCAAGAGGCGATCAATGCGGTCTCGGGGAATCTCGATCGCAAAGGAGGAACGCTGGTCGGCCGCGGCTACGTCGACGGCTTTCCCAGGCTGGCGCGGAAGGGCGGCCATACGATGCGAAGGGACGTTTCGCGGGTGGGACGCCTTCCATCCGTTGCCGATACGTTCCCTGCGGGTCTGATGGCCGACGAGATCCTCACTCCGGGAGATGGGCGGGTCCGGGCGCTCTTCTGCGTCTCCGGGAATCCGCTGCTCACGGTCCCCAACAGCAACGGACGCCTCGAGAAGGCTCTCGAAGCCCTGGAGCTTCTGGTCGTCATCGACATCTTCAAAAACGAGACTGCGAACCATGCGCACTACATTCTGCCTGGAAGCAGTGCGTTTCAACGCCCCGACCTTCCGTTCGTCTTCCAGTCGTTGATGGGTGTTCAACCGGTACCGTACGCTCAGTACACCGACGCGCTGGTCCCACTCGAAGCCGAGCAGCGAGACGAGACGATGATTTTGCTTCAGCTCGCGAAAGCGTCCGGCTCGCGCCTCTTCGGATCGAGAGTCGTGAGCGGGGCACTCAAGACTTGGATGTCGCTCGGTCTCACGACCGAGCGCTTCCTCGGGCTGATGGCACGCGGTTTTCGACTTGGCTCGCTCGACAGCCTTCGGCGTGCGCCGCACGGAAGACTGCTCGCGCCCCATCGCCCCGGTGACTTCCTCGGCTCCCGTGTCGTGACCGACGACAGCCTGGTCGACCCTGCACCGCCGGATCTCGTCGCGGCGGTACGCGGGGTTCAGCGCGTGCGCCCTCATGAAACTGGATGCGGAAGCGCTCGTCGGCTGCAGCCCGGCGAAGTTCTTCAGCGACACAGAGGGGCGCAATGGGCTTAGCGAGCAGCTGGCGGAGGAAGATGTCTTCGAAGGAGTGGAGCTGGCGCTGCTGCTCCCTGACGGTGGACGGACACCCGTGGAAATCACCGGGCGACGAATCACCTACGAGGGGCACGACGCAACGGTTTGCGCCATCATCGACCTCAGTGACCGTAAGCGAGACCCCGTCGAGCGTCACCGATCCCTTGGCGGCAAGGTAACGCTGCAGCTCGTCCGGC
>CBDUCC010000358.1:0-4291 GCA_965365555.1 uncultured Myxococcales bacterium
GCTTGAAGGAAGACGAGTCGGTTCAGCAGAACGTCGCGCCGGATCGTCCGCAGGTCAGGTTCCAGGGTCGCTCGATCGACATTCGGAGCTACCTCAAACGCTTCTTGTTTCCCCCGCATCGAACCCGGGACAAGGTGTCGTCGTTGTCTGGCGGGGAGCGCGCTCGGGTCGCTCTGGCCAAGCTCCTCCTGGCCCCGGCCAATCTACTCGTGCTCGACGAACCAACCAACGATCTGGACCTGGCGACGCTATCCGCGCTCGAGCAGATGCTCGTCGAGTCGAGGTCGACCGCGCTGATCGTCAGTCACGATCGTTACTTCCTCGATCGGGTGGCGACGAAGATCCTCGCCTTCGAAGGGGAAGGGCGAGTCGTCCTTTACGCCGGAAACTACAGCGATTACCGGGATCAGCGTGCGGCGACTCAGGCCGACACGAGACCCAGAGCCGAGAAGGGCTCGGACGGGAAGAAAGCCGCTGCGCCGCCCAGGAGCCAGAAGCTCTCGTACAGGGACAAGCAGGAGCTCGGGCGGATCGTCGGGGAGATCGAGCGCCTCGAAGCCGAGGCAGCCGAAGTCGACGCGCAGCTGAACGACCCAACGCTCTACGCGGAGCGGGTCGAGGAGGTGCCCGGGATCCTGGCAAGGCAGCGCGAGCTCCGAGAGGCCGTGGAGGCGAAGATGGCCCGCTGGATGGAGCTCGAGGCGAAGGCCCCCGATGAGACCTGACTAGACTTGGCGCGTGCCGTCCGTGCTACGACGAGCCGATACGGGCACTACGACTTCATCGTCGTCGGTTGACCCGTCTCTGAGGACTACCGCCAGGGCGATTCGACGCGAGCGTATCGCCCCGCGAGTCGTTCGTTCCTCCGTTCCCGCATCGAGTGCGGTACAGTACGCGGACGGCAACCCTGGAAGGAATCTCATGGGCCTGGACGATATGATGAGCCAATCCGTTGCGTGGCTCGCGCAGATTCGCGACGGCTTGATCGCTGCGCTCCCAAGTCTCGCGGCCGCGCTGCTCGTGATGCTGTTGGGCTGGGGACTGGCCTGGGCGCTCCGACGTGTGGTGCTCGGCGCGTTTCGACGAATCGTTCTTCGACTGCCGCCCGGCCTGAGCCGCCGCGCCTGGGCCGAAGCGGTGGACGAGCAGCAGGCAGGGCAGATGGCGGCGGGAGGGCTCTACTGGCTCGTCCTCGTGGTTACTGCCGTTGTTGCCATCGATGCGCTCGACATCCCGCTCCTCAGTCAATGGATGGGAGAGCTCGCCCGCTTTCTCCCAAGTCTCGCGGTCGCTGCGGCGATCCTCATCGCCGGCATCATCGCCGGTCGGATCGCTCGACATGCGATCCTCCAGACAGGGGGCCGGGCCCTGGCGTCCCAACGGCGGAGCCTTGGTCGACTCGTTCACGCGATGCTCGTCGCTGCCGCCGTTCTGATCGCCGCTGCGCAGCTCGGGATCGATGTCTCGCTGATGACCAACCTCTTTCTCATCGTGCTCTCGGCCGCCCTCGGCGCGGCCGCGTTGGCATTTGGTCTCGGCGCCCGTGGGGCCGTAGCGGACATCCTGGCGATGCACTACCTCAACCAGTCGTACCGTATCGGGCAAGTCGTTCGAATCGGCTCGGATCAGGGCAAGATCGTCCGAACCACCAGGACCGCGGTGCTGCTCGAGAGCCCGGAAGGAGAGCTTTCGATTCCAGGACGCGTGTTTGCCGATCAGCGGTGCGTGCTCCTGAACGAGGAGATCGACCGTGGAGCTTGAGACCAAGCTCCGTGATCGCTTCGTCACCAACCATCCGAGCGATGCTGCGCGTGTCCTCGAGTCGCTACCGGTCTCCGAGCTTGCCGAGGCAGTCCTGACGCTACCGATCGCTGCGTCTTCGGAACTGTTGCCCCGGCTCGCACCGTACTCCGCGGCCAACGCGTTGGAGGTCATCCCCGCTCCTTCGGCGGCACGTGCTCTCGAGGGCACACGGCCCGATGCTGCCGCAGCCGTGCTTCGTGCGATGGATCCCAGTCGCCGCCTGTCGATTCTCGATTCCATGAGCACCGACGGCCGAAAGCAACTCGAACGCCTACTTCGATACGCGGACGGGAGTGCAGGAGCACTGATGGATCCTGCGGTCATCTCAATCGCCGAGACCCTGTCTGTGGCCGACGCACTCGAGCGACTTCGCCATCGGTCGCAACATGCGCTCTATTACCTCTACATCGTGAACGACGACCAACGACTGGTCGGCGTCGTCAATCTGCGGGAGCTCATGGCCGCAAGATCGGACGAACGTCTCGGGGCGGTTGCCGTGCGCGCCGTCGAGTCGCTTTCTGCGCGAGCCAGCCGTGAGTCGATCGTCGTGCATCCTGCCTGGCAACGCTTCCATGCGCTTCCGGTGGTCGATGCCAACGGCCGTTTCCTTGGAGCGCTCCGCTACGAAACCGTCCGCCAGCTCGAGGAGAGCGTGCGCGACGGCGGACCCCTTGGTCCAGGCGCCGAAACCTCCACGGCCCTCGCCGAGCTCTTCGGCGTCGGGCTCAAAGGACTGGTCGAGTGGGCAGCCTCCACGGTTTTGGAGCCTTCCGGGTCCGGAGGGCGAAAGTCATGAGCGGCGCAAGCGAGGTGCTGGTACGCCAGTTCCTCCGTGTCTACCCAGGCGAAGCGGCCCGAGAGATCGAAGGGGCCAGCGTCGAAGAGGGGGCTCGCATCCTCGGCGGCGCGTCCAAGGAGACCTCGGCAACCTTGCTTCGCTACATCCAGCCGGATCGGGGAGCGGCCGTTCTGGCTGCAGCGGACCAGGACGAAGCGGCGCGGGTGATTGGCGCGCTCGATCCAGCGCTGGCGGCCAACCTCCTGGCCCGTCTCTCCGAAGAGGCCCGAGAACAGCTCCTCGGTGCGCTCCCCGAGACGCTGGCGACGGAGATCCGAGGGATTCTCACCTTCCCGCAAGGGACGGCAGGCCACCTGATGGACGCTAGGGTTGCGCTCTTCGACCGCGAGACCTCGGTCGAAACGGCCCTGCAGCGAGTTCGAGGGCTTCGGGAGCGCAGGATCACGGACCTCGTCCTCATCGATGAACAGGGACACTTCGACGGAGTCGTGCGATTGCAGGACGTTGTAAGTGCGGCGCCGGAGCGGCACCTGAGCGAGATCAAGAGCCCGCGCAGCGCCTTCGTCCAGCCCATGACCCCCCGTGAGGACGTGGTCGACCTTCTCAACAAGTATCAGCTATCGAGCCTGCCGGTCGTCGATCTCCACGGCCGGGTCGTCGGCATCATTCGACAGGCCGGCCTTCTCGAGGCGGCTCAGGAAGACGCGGTCAGCGACCTGCAACAGATGGTAGGCGCTTCGAGCGAGGAACGGGCTCTCTCTCCGCCCTGGGTCGGTGTGCGCAGCCGCTTGCCATGGCTGAACATCAACCTGGTGACCGCGTTCCTGGCCGCCTCCGTCGTCGGACTCTTCGAGAGCACGATCGCGAGGTTCACGGCCGTCGCCGTGCTCCTTCCGGTAGTCGCCGGGCAGTCGGGCAATACTGGTGCTCAGGCGCTTGCAGTGACGATGCGGGGCCTCGCATTGCGCGAAATCCGTGTCTCGCATGGCTTTCGCGTTCTGATGAAGGAGCTCGCGATCGGCCTCGTCAATGGAATCGCCATCGCGATCGTGACCTCCATAGGCGTCTACTTCTGGAGTCGAAACGTGGGTCTGGCCCTCGTGATGTTCGTTGCGATGATCATCTCGATGGTCGCCGCCTCGGGTGCCGGTGCCATGATCCCCATCGTCCTGGTCAAGCTCAACCGTGACCCGGCAACGGCCTCCTCCATCATTCTGACTACGGTGACCGACATCGTTGGCTTCTTCACCTTCCTTGGCCTGGCGACACTGCTTTCAGGCATGCTAGCCGGTTCCTAGCGAGCGCACCGATGGAGATCGCGGAACACAGTCTTGCCGTCCTGGGCATCGTTCTCTTCGTCGGTCTCCTGGTGCCAGAGCTGCTCGTCCGATTTCACATTCCGTTCGCAAGCTCGCTGATCCTGGTTGGGGCGGTTCTCGGACCGCACGGACTGAATCAAATTCAGATCGACGACACGCTCACCCTGTTCGCGTTTCTCGGCGCCACGTTTCAAATGCTCTTGGCTGGAATCGAAGCCGGTGGGCTCGACCTCCGACCGTTCGAGCGTGCCAACTGGATCCCGTACCTCGGCGGTGGCGTGCTGCCGGCGCTCATGGGAGCAGGGCTAGCCCTTGCCTTCGGACTCGGCTGGCCGGGGGCGCTACTGACGGCCTCCGTGTTCATGTCGAG
>CBDUCC010000359.1:0-4258 GCA_965365555.1 uncultured Myxococcales bacterium
GCTCGCCTGTCCTTCCTGCGCGTCTCCGCTCGAGGAGAACCGCCAAGCATTCGTCGACACGACGATTTTCCTCACCGTCGTTCCTCTCACGATGATTGGGGGGCTCATCTGGTGGATCCGCCGCCGGGTTCGCGAGATGGAAGGGGAGCCCGAGATTCCGGTCCCGGACACGCTATTGCGTGACATCGGCTCGTTCAGAAACGATCGTTAGAGCGGTTCCCAGACCGATTGCCGGTCGTCATAGGGACCTCCGCGATCGGCTTCACGGCTCGCGACGGTCACGGCGAAGCGACGAGCGGCGAACGCGAGCACGAGGCCGAGGGCCACGTCGATGAACCAGTGCCAGCGCAGAAACATCGTCGCGATCACGATGTTCAGGGCGATGAACCCGAGGACGGGCCACAGCAGCTTGAATGGTGCGAAGTTGCGGTGGGCGAACGCATGGAGCGTGAAGTAGGTGGACCAGGCGGTGTGGAGTGAGGGAAAGATGTCGAGCTGTGCGCCGGCGGTCGCCACGGTGACCTCGACCTGACGCCACCAGAAGCCACCGTAGAGCGGCTCTTCGAACGCCAGGGTCGCGTAGGGGCCGGCGCCCGGCACGAGGGTGTAGAGGAAGTGCCCCGTGGCGATGACGAGCATGCCACCGGCCATGAGCTCCTGGAAACGCCGCCCCTTTCCAAAGAACAGCGCAGGGATCAGCATGCCCACCAGTATGAAGAAGTGCGTATAGTAAAAGAACGAGAACCACTCGACCATGGGCTGCGTGTTCCAAGCGCCCATCCAAACCGACGGCGTCGTGCCGAGAAGCCATTCGTCGATCGCGAAGAGGCGGCCGTCCATCAGGTCGGGCTGGAGCGCAGGCAGCAGCACGCGCATCTCGAAGTAGGAAAGGACCATCGGCACGAACAGGCCCAGTCGGTAGACGAGCGCCCGCGCCCGGCGCTCTCGGATGACCTCACCACGTGTCAGGATCATGCAGGAGGCGGTCACGACGAGCAGGGCCAGCGCGAGGCGTCTGGCCACCGTTGCGTCCGGGCTGTCCGGTGCGATCGTGACTCGAAGGAAGAGATAGGCATGAAAGGACAGCGCGATCACGTCCTGGACGGCTAGATTCTGGGCCGTGATTCCGAGGGCAGTGCGCGCGCGTTCCGCGACATTCCGAGTGAGCTCCAACATCCGACTTCCGGTAGCGGATTGTGTCGATGCCGGGTTTTCGATGCAAGCAACTGGCCACCCACACCACCTCGGGAAGTAAGCCTAAAGGCTTACTCAGATCCTCTGCAGACGTCGGCCGATTCCTGGGGTACACCTCCGGCCATGACCGAGGTGACTCCGAAGCGTTCGTCGATCCGCGAGGACGCCATCAACCTGCCCAACTTGCTGACGATGCTGCGCATCGCGCTGATCCCGGGCGTGCTGTTCCTCATGTGGGAGGGCACGCCGAGATCGAACTTCTGGGCCGCGATGCTCTACATCGGCACCGCGCTGACCGATCTCATCGACGGATACCTGGCCAGGAAGTGGGGGCAGATCAGCGTGCTCGGGAAGTTCCTCGATCCGCTCGCGGACAAGCTCCTCGTGATGGCGACCTTGATCTTCCTCGCCTACCTCGGCCGCTTGCCCTTCCTCGGGGTGGTGGCCGTGATCATCATGCTGGGTCGCGAGCTCGCGATCACGGCGCTCCGCACGATCGCGATGAGCGAGGGAGTGGTGATGGCGGCGATGCGGACGGGGAAGGACAAGACCGCGTTGCAGATGGTCGCGATTCTCATGCTCGTCGTACACAACCGCTACCTGGTCAACTTCGGGTTCTACGAGACCGAGTTCGACTTCGCTCAGGTGGGGCTCCTCCTGCTCTACGTGAGCCTCGCCCTCGCGCTCCTCAGCGCTGGGGAGTATTTCAAGCTCTTCGTCGATGCGGTGGACGCGAAGGAAGAGCGCCTCACGAGCGCGACGACGTGAACCCATCGAACGGCGCAGTCTCGGTCGAAACCCGTGCGTCGCGCACGCTCATCGGAAGGGTGTCCCGTGGGGAATCACTTCGAGCTGCGCTCGATCGCCTCGCAGGTGAGCACGGTCTTCAGACGGCCTGGATCAGTGCGATCGGCGCCTTCGAGTGGATCGATCTCACCGAGTACAACCAGTCCTCGAGGCGCTACGAGGATTCCCATCGGTTCGAACGCTGTGAGCTGCTCTCGCTTCAGGGGAACCTCTCGCTCCGTGATGACGCGCCGTTCTGGCACCTGCATGCGACGGTCTCCCTTCGGGACGACGGGAGGGACCTGACTCACGGCGGTCATGTCGAGGACGCCTGCGTATTCGCTCTCGAGTTTCGCATCGAATGCTTCGACGAGGTCGAGCTTCGCCGAGCCGACGATGTTGCGACGGGGCTCCAGCTCTGGACGGACGACAGCAGGCGAGCGCCGAGCGCTCCGCAAGAGCCGGTCGAGGCCGTCGACGCTCCTAGCAGCGTTTGGGCGAGAGTCGCGCAGGCTTCGGCGACGGTGGACCCCGAGCCCGAGCCGGACCAGTACCGGCCGACCAAGGGCGATTTCATCGAGCACGCGAAGTTCGGGCTCTGCAAGATCGAGGGCCTGACCGGAGACGGCGTCTGCATCATCAAGCTCGCCGATGCGCGGCGCAAGAAGATCAAGCTCGATGCCATGCTCGTTCTCCGACCGAGAGCCGATGGTGACCGGTTGATCTATCCCGTTCGGCCACGCCCAAAACGCTAGTCGTCGTAGCGGATTCTCGGGTCGAGTGCGGCCACCGCGATGTCGGCGAGCAGGTTGCCGACCTGGACCGCCACGCCGAACATGAGAACGACTGCCATGATGACGGGTGCATCGAGCGATTCGATGGATTCGATGGTGAGCAGTCCCAGGCCGGGCCAGGCGAAGATCTTCTCGGTGATGATCGCGCCTCCCACCAGGAAGGGCAGGCTCAAGCCGATGAGTGTCACCACGGGGAGCAGGGCATTTCGGATCGCATGGCGGACGACCACGCGCCCGGGCCGCATACCTTTGGCCTTCGCCGTGCGAACGTGATCGTTCCGCAGTGCTTCGATGAGCTCACCGCGCATCACCCGCGCGTAGGTGGCTGCGCCGGCGATCGCCAAGATGAGGGAGGGGAGAAGCCCGTGGTAGAGGTGGTCGAGGGTCGTGACCCCGTAACCGCCGAACGGAAACCAGCCCAGCAGGAACGCGAAGACCAGCAACGCGATCGGGCCCGTGACGTAGGTTGGGAGACTGATGCCGAGGAACGTGGCAAACATGATCGTCGTGTCCGCCCATCGGTTGCGGCGCAGTGCGGCGACGATTCCAGCCGTGAGTCCTAGGAGGAGCTCGAAGACGATCGCCATCGTCGCAAGTAGGAGCGTTCGAGGTAGGCGGTGACCGATCACGCCGGCAACGGACTCGTGGTGCGAGTACGATTCCCCCAGATCGCCCTGGAGGACCCCGCAGTAGCCGCGGGCGCCGTCCGCACGTTGGTACTTCGGGGAGTCCTTACGAACACAGGGGAGGACCCCAAGATAGCTGAGGAACTGGTTGACCGGGGGTTGGTCGAGGCCCTTCTTCTCCTTGAAGTCGGCGATCTGTTCCGCACGCGCCTGCGGGCCGAGGATCGTCACGGCGGGATCGCCGGCGACGAATATGAGGAAGAACACGAGCGTGACGACCGACATCACGACGAGCACGCCCCAGATCGCTCGCTGGAGGATGAAACGCGTCATCGAGCCCCCTCTTGGTAGATCGCTTGGCTGACGCGCTTCCGCGGCAGGTCGAGCCAGACGTGCCGATACTCGTTTGCCCATACGGGATGGGGTCGAAAGCCCTTCACGTACGGCTGCCAGGCGATCATGTCGACGGGGTAGGAGATGAAGGCCCAGGGCGCGTCTTCGGCAAGGATGGCGTTGGCCTTCGCGTACAGCTCGAGCCGCTTCTCGCGGTCGGTCTCCGGACGTGCCGCATCGAGGATCGCGTCGAGCTCGGGGTTTCGATAGAAGGATCGGTTCTCCGAGTTCTCCGGATGAATGGAGCGGCTGTGGAACAGGATGTCCATGAAGTTCGATGGATCGGGGAAGTCTTGATGCCAGCCGGTGAACGCTGCTTGCGCCACACGGGGACGTCCCGTCTCCCGAAGGTAGGTCGCGAACGTCACGAGCTTCAGCTCGATCGCGATCCCGATCTTCTTGAGATCCTGCTGGAAGAGTTGGGCCAAGCGCACGTCTCTATCGCCTCGCACCCAGAGCGTGATC